>JBAVUV010000489.1:0-10113 GCA_049696955.1 Candidatus Sulfotelmatobacter sp.
CGCCGCCCCTGCGCTCTACACAGCGCTTAAGGAAAAAGATCCCAGCAACGATAAATTATTTCTCGTGCTCGGTCCCTGGCATCACGGCCAGGAGATTGGAGATGGCAGTTCACTCGGGGCGATCAAATTTAATAGCGACACCGGACTTTATTTCCGGCAAGAAATTTTGCGGCCGTTCCTGGATAAGTATCTGAAGGACGGCACGTCAAAAGTAGAAGTCGCGCCCGTCACTGCTTTTGAAACCGGAACAAACGTCTGGCGACGCTTGTCCACGTGGCCAGCTGGATGTGCCAGCGGCTGTAAAATTCAACCGACGCCGCTCTATCTCACAGCTGGACTAAGAGCGAGTCTAACGGCACCCAAAAGTGGGGACGCCGCGTTCGACGAATATATTTCCGACCCCGCCAAGCCCGTGCCTTTCCGCGCTCGCCCCATACAACCCGTTGGCTATACGAATGGAATGACGTGGGCGGAATGGCTGGTGGATGACCAACGCGAAGCCTCCGGCCGTCCGGACGTTCTGGTGTTTACTTCCGATTTCTTGAACACACCCATGAAGATCAGCGGAGAGCCGGTTGCGAATCTCGTCGCCTCCACCAGCGGCACAGATTCTGATTGGGTGGTCAAGCTGATCGATGTCTATCCCGATGAAGTGGCGGGCGATGCTCGAATGGGTGGCTACGAGTTAATGATCTCTGCCGATATCTTTCGCGGGCGCTATCGCGACAGCCTTGAGACCGCCAAGCCCATCGCCGCCGGCCAGCCGCTGCTCTACCGCTTCAATCTGCCCACCGCGGATCATGTATTTCTGCCGGGACATCGCATCATGGTGCAAATTCAGTCGAGTTGGTTCCCGCTATACGACCGCAATCCGCAAACTTTCGTGAATAATATTTTCTGGGCGAAGCCGGACGACTACCGCAAAGCGACGCAACGCGTATATCACGCGCCCGGTCAGGCGAGCTTTATCGAACTGCCGCTGGTGGTGCCATAACTGCGACATGTTTACCGGCTGTACTGGTTCCTCTTTTTGTCTTCATGCCGCTCCAGCCCAAACTGGATCAGCCTGTCGATCAAGTCCGCGTATTCGAGTCCAGAAGCGGCCCACAGCTTGGGATACATGCTGATCGCCGTAAATCCCGGCATTGTGTTGATTTCGTTTAAGTAAATCTTGCGCGTCTGTGGATCCATCAGAAAATCAACGCGCGCCAGCCCCGAGCAATCCACCGCCTGGAAGCAACGCACAGCCAACTCCTGAACCCTCTTAGTCTCCGCTTTGTTGAGCTTGGCCGGAATGATGAGCTCCGAACCTTCGTCGAGATACTTGGCGTTATAGTCGTAAAACTCTTTGACCGGAACAATCTCACCCGGGATCGATGCCACCGGCTCATCATTGCCCAGCACCGAGCACTCGATCTCGCGTGCCTTGTTCTTTTTCCCGCCCACGCCTTGCTCGATCACGATCTTGCGGTCGAACTTCGCCGCTTCCTCAATCGCCGGACCGAGTTCCTTGCGGTCGTGCGCCTTGCTGATCCCTACCGACGATCCCAGATTTGCAGGTTTCACAAATACCGGATACTTCAGCTTGCTCTCCACAAATTTCTGAACTCGCTTAGGATTTTTTCCCCAGGCGCTGCGCAGGATCGTAACGTGCTTCACGATCGGGATTTCCGCCGCGATAAACAGAGACTTCATGATGTCCTTATCCATGCCCGCCGCCGAACCCAGCACGCCCGCGCCCACGTAAGCGATGTCAGCCAGTTCGAGCAGGCCCTGAATCGTTCCATCCTCGCCGAACGTTCCGTGCAACACTGGAAAGATCACATCCACGTCGATGGCACGATCGGTGGCACGCCGTGTAAGGGAGGCCTCGGTTTGAAATGGCACGAACCCGCTTTGCCGGTGCACCGGCTCGGGAGGAACGACAACCGACTCGCCCCGGGCCAGCACTGCTGCAGGCTGCGTCGTTTCCGGATCGCCGGCGCGAAGATGCCGCGCCTCCAGCAGCAGCTTGCCCTGCAGCAGATTCTCCGCGTCCCCGGCGGTCAGCCAGCGCCCATCTTTGGTGATGCCGATGGGCACGACTTCATATTTATTTTTGTCGATGGCCTGCAGAACCGATGCTGCCGAGAGCAAAGACACTTCATGCTCGCCGCTGCGCCCGCCAAAAAGGATTCCGACTCGAAGCTTTTTCATAATCTCTTACAAAATCTTTTTTCCGAACGCCGACAGCGCCAATTCCACCGCCAGGTCCGCGGTCTGGTTGTGCTCATCGATCACCGGATTCACTTCGACGATCTCGAAGCTCAACATGCGTCCGTGGTCGGCAATGATTTCCATGGCAAGATGCGCCTCGCGATAAGTTGCGCCGCCGCGCACGGGCGTTCCAACTCCAGGTGCATCTTCGGGATCAATCCAGTCCATATCCAGCGAAATGTGATATCCGGCAGTGCCGCGGCCAGCCATGCGCAGAGCTTCTTCCATCACGGTTCGCATGCCGCGCTCGTCAATGTCGCGCATGGTGAAAACCCCGATGCCGGCGCGCCTGACATTTTCTTTTTCAATGGCGTCAATGTCGCGCACGCCCACCAGCACACAGTTCTCATGCTTTACCTTGGGAGAAAAATCGAAGATGCTCGACAACTCCGCCGGACCCAGCCCCATCAGCGCCGCCAGCGGCATCCCGTGGACGTTGCCGCTGGGTGAACTCTCGGGTGTATTGATATCGGTGTGCGCGTCGATCCAGATCAGGCCGACGCGCTGGTTCTGGCGGCGATAAAATTCGGCCACGCCTGATACCGTTCCCGCCGCCATCGAATGATCCCCGCCTAGGGCCAGAGGAATTTTCCCCGCTTCCAGCGTCTTGACCACCAACTCCGCGTGCTTGGTGCAGGTTGCCGTGATTTCCTTCAAATACTTAGCGTGGGTATCGCCTTCTTTCTTTTGCTCGGGAATAGCGACCGCGACGTTGCCGCCATCCTCAACTTCGTGTCCTAACGCCTCAAGACGCGCTTCCAGCCCCGCAACTCTGACCGCGGAAGGGCCCATGTCAACACCGCGCCGGGATTGGCCCAGATCGAGCGGCACTCCAATCACGCGAATTTTCTTCGGAGTGATGTTAGTGGTGCTGATGTTAGTCGTCATAGGGAAATGTGAAATTGCATAATCGGGCAATTTGGAAATTACAAAATTGCCCAATTTCTCACGGGTACAACCGGTGCAGCATCCTGGGGAACGGAATCGTCTCCCGCACGTGCTCGAGCCCACATATCCAGGCCACAACTCGCTCAATGCCCATGCCAAAGCCACCGTGCGGCACGCTGCCATATTTGCGCAAATCCAAGTACCACTTGAAAGCCTCTTCCGGCAAGCCATGCTCGTGAATTCTTTGCACAAGCAATTCATGCGAAGCCATACGCTGTGAACCACCAATGATCTCGCCGTACCCCTCCGGCGCCAGCACATCCACGCAGAGCGCTAACTCCGGACGCTGCGGATCAGGCTCCATATAAAAAGCTTTCACCTTGGCCGGATATCGGTGCACCATCACCGGCTTGTCGAATTGCGCAGAAAGATAGGTCTCATCTGGCGAGCCCAGATCGCCGCCCCATTCGAACTTCGCCTCCAGCACACCCTTGGCATGGCCTTCCTGCAGATTCTTGACCGCATCGTCGTAACTGATGCGCGGAAATGGAGCCTCGATCTTTTCGAGTTTGGAAATGTCACGGCCGATCGCCTGCAAGTCCCCGCGCCGCCGATCCAGGCAACGCTTCACCACGAAGCTGATTAATCCCTCCGCCAGATCCATCAGGTCATCGAGCTCCGCATAAGCGATTTCCGGTTCGACCATCCAGAACTCGGTAAGGTGGCGCCGCGTCTTCGATTTCTCCGCACGAAACGTAGGACCAAACGAATACACCTTGCCCAACGCCATCGCCGTGGCTTCAATGTAAAGCTGGCCAGACTGCGTGAGGTAGGCCTGTTCGTCAAAATAATCGACCGGAAATAACGTGCTGGTTCCTTCGCAAGCTGCCGGGGTAAGGATCGGAGGATCGGTAAGCGTGAAGCCGCGCTCGTCAAAAAAATCGCGCACCGCTTTGATGATTTCCGCACGCACACGCAAAATCGACGCCTGCCGCTGCGACCGCACCCACAGATGGCGGTGCTCCATCAGAAATTCTGTGCCGTGTTCTTTTGGAGTGATGGGATAAGGATCAGACTCGGGCACGCGCTGAACAACCTGCACGTTGACCACATCAAGTTCATACCCGCCCGGCGCGCGCTTGTCGGCGCGCACCTTGCCCTCGACAATCACGCTCGATTCCTGAGTCAGCGTCTTGATCGCTTCAAACACTTCAGGCGAGACGGCGTTCTTCGGCACCACGCCCTGAATCACACCGGAGCCATCACGAAACTGCGGAAATAAAAGCTTCCCGCTTTCGCGCAGATTGTAGAGCCAGCCTCGCAGTGTGACCGAGTGCCCGTCGTGCTTTCCGATTTCAGCAATAGTAGTAATAGGCGAGGACATAAATTAGCGGTTCGTTACCGCAGAGCGCGCTGAGCCCACCGAGAAAACAATTGACCTGACCAAATTGTATCGGCGATCTCTGCGTCGTCGGCGGTGAAAGCTTTTAAGCTGTTTCCAGCTTGTCGAACGTCTTCTTCAACTTTTCCAGCGGATTCACTTTCTCATCCTCGCCGAGTTCCAGCATCAGCGGTGGCGTTTGCGGCGCCGAGCGTAGCAACTCCATGGCTTCCTTCCAGTCGATAGTTCCTTCTCCCGGCCACAAGTGAGAGTCCTGCACTTTGGCGTTATCGTGAACATGCGTGGAGCACACCAGCTTCTTCACAATCTCGAATGCCTCTCTCACCGAGCCCATGATATGGGCATGACCGAAATCGAAGCAGATTCCCACATCGTCAAAATGCGCGGCCCGAATCATTTCGAGTAACCGATCCGGTGTGGAGAGTTCATTCGGAATATTTTCCAGTAGAATGCGCACCCCCAGCGGTTTGGCGAACGCGCGCAGGTGTTCAATGGAGGTCATTGCCGATTCGAATTTCTTCTCGCTGAAACTCTCGTTGGGTACCCCGAGATGCTGCACCAGAAAGCGAAATGGAATCTGCTCCGCGATTTCCAGCGCCCGTTTCACTTCATCCATCGCCTGTACCAGTCCAGACCGATCGGTAGACGCCAGGTTGATGGGAGGGGCTCCGGCCCGTCCCCACTCATAGTCGGCATAAAGCGGCGAGTGCACGGAGTTCAACGGCACGCCACTGCCGCGAAACCACTCCGCGATCTCCTTTACATGAGCCTTGCGGTTGGCATAGTCGAGATGCTGCCGCGCCGCGAAAATTTCAATCGCCTGTACTCCGCTGCGAGTCAGCCCATCCAGGATTCCCGGATGCAGACGCTCTTTCACGTACAAATACGTTGATACAGCTTTCAACATGCGAGATCCTTATTGAGAATTTCTGATTGGGGATTGCTGATTGTTGATTGAAAACCCAGAATCATCCGATCGACTTATCAACAATCAACAATCAGCAATCATCAATCAGAAATTCTCTAGTATCCGATGGCCTTGCCATTTCCCCTATAATCGCTGGCGCCCAGCCGTTCGCCCGTCTTGGGATCGACCGCAATACACTCCGCGTCGCTCCAATACGGAGAAACGTTCCCGCCCTCGTGCAGACCGAACTCCACGTTGTATCCCGCCTTCTGCAGTCGTTGTACTGTGTCCGGCGAAAACCATTGTTCGACATTGAGCACGTCGGGCAGCCATTGATTATGAAAGCGCGGAGCATCCACCGCCTCCTGGATATTCATTCCATAATCCACCACCCCCATCAAAACGTTCGCCACCGTGGTAATAATCTTCGAACTCCCCGGTGAACCGAGAACGAGAAATGTTTTCCCGTCATGCACCACGATGGTCGGCGTCATCGATGAAAGCGGCCGTTTACCCGGCCCAATAGCATTCGCCGCGCCCTGAATCAATCCATCGGCATTCGGCGCTCCCGGCTTCGCGGAAAAATCGTCCATTTCGTCGTTCATCAGAAAGCCTAACCCGTCCGCCGTCACCCGCGATCCGAACCAGTCGTTGATCGTGGTTGTAACCGCGACCGCATTGCCCTCGGCGTCGACTACAGAATAATGTGTGGTGTGTTGCGACTCGTGATTCGCAAACGGCTGAGGATGCGCCGCCGCATATTGCTCCAGTTCGCTGAAAATTGCGGGTCGCTTCAGAGCCATGCTGCTGGTAGCTTTCGCGTCGTCGATCGAATCCCGCCAAGCCGCCGCATACTTCTTGTCAATCAATTGAGCCACTGGAAGTTTCGAAAAGTCCGGGTCGCCCAGAAATTCCGCGCGATCAAAAAACGCCCGCCGAAACGCCTCGGTTGTGAAATGAATGGACTCTGCCGACCGGTCTCCGAGTTTGCCCAGGTCATAACCCTCGAGAATATTCAGCAACTCAACCAGAACCGTACCCCCGGAAGATGGCGGCGGGGCGCTTATGATTTCATATCCGCGATAAGTTCCGCGAATCGGCTCGCGCTCTTTTACTTCATACTCCGCCAGATCTTCAGTTGTGATTAGACCGCCGCCCTTTTTCATGGCAGCCGCTAACTCCCGCGCCAAAGCCCCATGATAAAAATCGTCGGGCTTGGCGGCAATCCGCTCCAGCGTCCGCGCCAGATCAGGCTGCCGAAAAAGTTCCCCGGGCAGATAATAATTGCCATCGCGCTGGAAGATTCTTCGTGACTCGGCGAACTGACTCAAATATTTATCGTGCAGGTCGCGCGCTTCTTGCCAGCTCAGCTGATAACCCTCGCGCGCCAGGCGGATGGCGGGCGCCATCACCTGTCGCAGCGTTAGCTTGCCATATTTCTGCTCGGCGTAAACCATGCCCGCCACCGACCCCGGAACGCCAATTGCTTTATATCCATATTCACTCGCGCCCTCGATCACGTTGCCCTGCGCGTCGAGATACATATCGCGAGTCGCGGCCGCCGGAGCTTTTTCCCGATAATCGAGAAAGTGTGTTTTACCATCGGCCATGCGGATCAGCATGAATCCGCCGCCTCCGATATTGCCCGCAGGCGGATGCACCACCGCCAGTGCAAATCCAGTCGCCACGGCCGCATCTACCGCGTTGCCGCCGGCCTGCATGATTTCGACTCCCGTCCGCGAGGCCAGTTCGTGTGCGCTGGCCACGATTCCATGCTGTCCGTGCACGGGCTGCGTCGAAGCCGAAGCCGGCGGCGCGACACAAACCGCCACTGCCGCCATCAGCAGCAAAATCAATAATTTGTGCCGGGATCGCATTAGGATCGAAGGTGTCCAGCAACGACCGGACTCTTGAGGCTAGCCGACGGCGGCAAGCAGAGTCAAATGAATCGGCCGCAAAAGCTCAAAGCTTCGGGGTTCTTTTTCGACGGACGCGCTTCTTATGGCCTGGCCTCTTCTTGGCGTTCTTTCCAGGCGCCTTAGCAGCTACCATCTCGTGCGACGCCTGGATCAACTCCCGCAGTTCATCCCAGCGCAACGCATCCAGCCGGTCAAGCATCACCCATTTGTAACGCCCCACATATGGCGCTGGACGAATATCCTCACGCTCGATCAATTCCGCAAAAGTCTCTGGTGTACATTTGAAACACAGCCGCGGATTGTCCAGCCCGAGCATGACAGAAATCCTCCCGCCAACTTTGAAGCAAAGCTCATCGCCCCACTGCAGATTTTCGTCGGCCTGTGGAAAGGCCAAACAATATTCGCGAATCGCATCCACGTTCATCGCTTCGATTCCTGCAACGGATCTTCCTGCCCGGTAATCTAAGAATTCCTACAGGAGATTGAAATGGAAACTCGTAAACTTGGCAACTCCGATTTGAACATCACTCCGGTTGGGTACGGTGCCTGGGCGGTTGGTGGCTCCGGCTGGCAATTCGCCTGGGGGTCGCAGGACGACAACGATTCCATCGCTGCCATTCACCGCGCTCTCGAAGTCGGCGTCAACTGGATCGACACTGCCGCCGTCTACGGCCTCGGGCATTCCGAGGAAGTCGTCGGACGCGCCTTAAAGAGCTGGCATGGCTATCGACCCTATATCTTTACCAAGTGTGGCCTGCGCTGGGATGCCACAGGGCAGGTGCAGAAAGTTCTCACCGCCGATTCCATCCGCCGCGAAGCCGAGGATAGCCTGCGCCGCCTGGCCGTCGATGTGATCGACCTCTACCAGATTCACTGGCCTCCCGATCCCGACTCGCCGGCTCTCGAAGAGGGCTGGTCCATGCTCGCCGACCTCAAGCGCGAAGGCAAAGTCCGATGGATCGGTGTTTCCAACTTCAATGTCGGGCAGCTAAAACGCGCTCAAGCCATTGCCCCCGTAACGTCTCTACAGCCGCCCTACTCGCTCGTACACCGTGAAGTCGAAGAAGACATTCTCCCTTACTGCCTGCATAAGGGAATCGGAGTGATCGTTTATTCGCCGATGGCCTCAGGCCTGCTCACCGGCGCCATGACCCGTGAGCGCGCTGCCAGACTTCCGAAGGACGACTGGCGCAAAGGGCATCCTGACTTTACAGAACCAAATTTGTCGCGCAACATGGAACTCGTCGATCGGCTGCGGGAAATCGCTAAACGCCATAACCGCACAGTCGGCGAAGTCGCCATCGCATGGACGCTCCGCAATCCCGCCGTCACGGGAGCCATCGTCGGAGCACGCAACGCCAGGCAAGCCGAGGGCGTAATGCGCGCCGGCGAGCTACACCTCAACGATAAAGAGGTCAGCGAGATCGAAGAGTTCCTCGCCGAAGCCGCGGCGTAAAGGCTCGCGGGCTATAAAGAGTAATCGGGCTTAACGAGTTGTAAAGAGTGGAGCCACAAAAAGCATTGTCATTCCGAGTCACTCGCAGCCGCGCGAAAGCGCGGCGCGAGTGGCGAGGAATCTGCTGTCACCTGCGGTCGCCTGCTGTCACTTCTGTGTCCCCGGACCTCAAAGTAACAACCATCACTCAAGCTGCTTGATCACCGTCACTTTGCTGTAAGCCACCTGAAAACCCAGCCGCTCGCAATTCCGCTGCGAAGGCGTGCCGCCCTGCGTAACTACGACCGCATACTCACATCCCGCCTCAGCAGCCGCCGAAAGCCTGACGCGTAGCAGCGCCGTCTGCAACCCACGCCCACGATATTCCACGGATGTTCCAGCACCGCAGAGCGCAAATATTCTGTGCGCCGGAATGACCAGTCCCGCCCCGCAGGCCACCATTTTGCCTTCCACGCTCGCCGCGAATGTCAGGGCGCCCTCCATTTGATAGAGCGGAGTCAGCAGATCGCGGAACGCTTCCGCCGCACCATCGGGAAAGAAAGCGCGCTCCACGATGCCGCCTATTCCATCGCCTCTTCCGGTTGTCTTCGCCGAATCTCACAACCCGCGGGTGTAACGGGAAACCTCTCCTCCGGATCCAATCGCCGGTAGAGCACATTATTCAACATTCAACTCGGCAATCCCATATCCTCGTTCTTTAAACATCTCAAACACCGCCGGCTCGTGCAGCGGACACAAATCCACCTGCGCCGGAGCCCGATGCGAACGGTAGAATTGTTCCACGCGATCCAAGTCCTGTGCCGTAAACGTAGAGTTGAAGCCTAAGCCTGTTGCCCGTCCAATGGGCGATCCTGGTCCTGCGAAAATCATATGGCCGCCGCAAATCTCTTCTTCCGCTGCACCGATCCCGGGGCGCGTTTTCTGAAACACTCGTGCATATAAAACTTGCGGCATCTCTTCGCAAGCCTCAAAACGGCGTGCCAATGCCTTGTCCACAAATTGCATGTCAGAATCCTTTCTGAATTGAGAACAAGTTAAGGCGGGAACCAGGCACGCACACTTCGGCGTGCTTTCGTTCACAATGGCAGCTGCGGATTTAGCGAACGGCAGTCATAGGCAGCACTGAAGAATACAATTTTTACTCGGCTCCAGACAAATTCTCTTTTTCTTATTCCGCCGCTACGGATTACGCGAGCGGATAAACCGTGCACCTCATACTTGCTCTCTGGCCTCGCCCAGGGCCACATTCACGTCAAGTTTTTTCTTGTTCCGGTAGATCGTCACC
>JBAVUV010000490.1:0-2641 GCA_049696955.1 Candidatus Sulfotelmatobacter sp.
CCCGTGTCAACCACCAGGCGCACTGCGCGGAATAGTTCGGACGAAAGACGTCCGTAATCCGAGACGGGGTCTTGGTAAAAGCCAACTTCCTTGCCGAGTTGCTCCGCGTATAAAGCCCAGCCCTCGATATAAGCGTTAAAGCCCAGACCGTGCTGACGGAACTTCGGCAAGCCGGTCAGTTGCTGCTGCACCGACAACTGCATGTGATGTCCGGGGATGCCTTCATGGTAAGCGATGGCTTCATCGTCGATCAATGAGCGCTCCTCGAACTTCGATGTGGCCACGACCACGCGGCCGGGGCGCCTGCCATCCGGCGTGCCCGTCACATAGTGGGTCGCAGCCGCAGCCTGGAAAGGCGGTATGGCTTCAACCGTGACCGGAGACTTGGGGAGCACGGTAAATAGCTCTGGCAGTTTCGGCTCCATCTGAGCGATGTAGCGCCGGAAATCGTCGAGAATCTGCTCGGCGGAAGTTGGAATGTATTTCGGGTTGGTCTTGAGCGAAGCCCGGAACGAGGCGAGATCGGCGAAGCCTTCTTTCTTGGCGATCGCTGTCATCTCGGCCTCGATCCGGTCGATCTCACGCAGGCCGA
Organism: Candidatus Sulfotelmatobacter sp.; assembly: GCA_049696955.1. Classification (GTDB taxonomy): domain Bacteria; phylum Acidobacteriota; class Terriglobia; order Terriglobales; family Acidobacteriaceae; genus Sulfotelmatobacter. Next base: position 593 of record JBAVUV010000490.1, read on the forward strand.
GTTCATGGATTTCGTCCGGCGTCATGCGCGTGGTAGTCCGGGCATAAATATCGTTTTGGTACCGCTTTTGGCCGTCCGGCAGGGAAGTGACGGCGAGAGTGGTACGGCCTTGCGGAGCATATTCCGTGCGCAGGAAGACGGCGAAGGTCTTGTAGGCGGGGATTACATCCGTGTTTATCCTCTCGGTGATCTGCTGGGTCAAGCGTTTCTGGTCATCGGCGGAAATACTCGCTGGATATTTCTTCGTCGGGATGAGAAACGGATCAGCGTCGACGATGCCCTGACATTGAACCGGAAGTTTCTCAATCAGGAATCGCACCGGCATGAGCTTGTCTTTCATGCCCGCGCGAAGCACTTCGGTGGTCTGATTGAGAACGCGCGGAATCTGATGCAAACGAGCGATGTAGTCCTCATAGTGCTTCACCGAGTCGAACGGCATTGAGAGTGGCAGATCAGCAAGGCTGGTATGGACTCCATTCTGCTGATTGATCGGCATCTCATACTCTTTGAGATCGAAGTCCGCGAGTCGCTGCTGCAGCACACGAACCAGCAAATCATGAGAGAGCTGGTCTTGATCAGAAAAGCCTGTGGTCGGAATGGCTTCAATTCGCGTCAGGAACGCCTCGTCGGATTTATGTCGTTCGCCAATAGCCTGTAGCGAGTACTCAGCCAGCTTGTCGTTGTAGCGATAATCGCCATAGGCAGTTGCGCGCTCTGGAAAATTGCGTAGATCCGTCTCATAGTGTTCTTCGAAGAGCGCGTTCTGCGCGGCGAGGCGATCCGCAACGGGCTCGAGATTCTGGGCGAAGAGAGATCCAGCTAACACGGCTGTGAAAAACAAGATCGAGAGGAAGCGCATAGTCTATGCAGCCTACCAGAGGAACCGTAATGATGAGAAGAAATGGATTTTGCCGTGAGTTCCATTTCGTCCACAGGGCATACTTCAAGAACACCGCTTTCTTCAAGTAGACTAGCTATCCAATGAAGAATGGCCGCGTGCACAAACTCAGGTTTTTGTTCCATCTCAGTATCACCACAATCTTACTTGCCACAGGGATGATTGGTCAGTCCGTTTCCCCGGAACTCTTGAACGGACTGAAGTGGCGATTGATTGGACCCTTCCGTGGCGGCCGCGCGGTCGCCGTGGCCGGCGTGCCGGGCGATTCCACCACCTTTTATTTTGGCGCTGTCAACGGAGGCATCTGGAAAACCACCGATGCCGGAACTGTCTGGACGCCAGTTTTTGATAGCCAGCCGGTCGGTTCCATCGGTGCGATCGCCGTGGCGCCCTCCGATCACAAAACCATCTACGCCGGAACCGGCGAGTCCGATATTCGTTCCGACTTGTCCTCAGGAAATGGCGTTTACAAATCAGTGGACAGCGGCGCAACCTGGACCCACATCGGCTTGGACGACACGCGTCAAATCAGCCGAATCGTGATCGATCCGCAGAATTCCAATATCGTCTACGTCGGTGCCCTCGGCCACGCTTATGGTCCGAATGAACAGAGAGGCGTTTATAAATCTGTGGACGGAGGAACGCACTGGGAGAAGGTTCTTAATACAGGAACGGATACCGGCATTTCCGATCTCGCGATCTGTGCCGATAACCCGCAACTTTTGTTCGCAGGAACATGGAATACGCACCGTCCTCCCTGGAGCACGTACGCTCCCATCGATGGACCCGGCGGCGGCCTGTACCGCTCTCAAGATGCAGGCAAGACTTGGTCGCGTCTTAACGGCGACGGATTGCCCGAAGGCGATTGGGGGCGCATCGGAGTCGATGTGGCCCCGGACGGCAAGCGTGTCTACGCACTGATTCAAGCCAAGAAGCCTGGCCTCTACCGTTCTGATGACGGAGGCAATACCTGGACTCTCGCAAACGCTGATCCACGCCTCACCAGCCGCGCCTGGTATTTCAGCGGCATCACCATCGACCCGCAGAATCACGACGTTTTCTATGTCCCGAACGTCGCCCTGTACCGATCTGAAGACGGCGGCAAAACCATTTCGATCGTCCGCGGTGCACCCGGTGGCGACGATTACCAC
>JBAVUV010000491.1:0-4896 GCA_049696955.1 Candidatus Sulfotelmatobacter sp.
CGTCTCTCACATTTGCGCCCGCAATTTTGTCGCGAGTAGTAGCATCTAAAAGAAAGGCTTCGATGAAATCGCGAGGCCGACAATCGCATGTCGGAACCAACCCCTTCCTCAGTTTCTTCCACTCTCGAGTACTACCGGCCGCTGCCGAAGTGGGCTCCGAGTCGGCCGAAGCCACGATACTGGCTGCATATCCTTCTGTTACTCGCCACTTGTTTCACCACGCTGGTGATGGGCGCGCGGATGCAGTACAACTTCGAGCACAACCGGCCAGCGCTCTCGTTCAGCGACGACCCTATCCTCGACAAGGCGGGGCAGAGTGAGACGGTCCCGTTCTTTCCAGTGGGGTGGCTGAGATCGCATCCCGCTCGCTTGCTGGGCGGCGTGCCATTCATGGCCACGTTAATGCTGTTCTTTCTCGCCCACGAAATGGGACACTACTTGTATTGTCGGCGTTATGGGGTGTATGCGACGCTGCCGTTCTTCATTCCAGTGCCCACTCCGATCGGAACGATGGGAGCGGTTATTCTCATCCGCTCTCGCATTCGCTCCCGCACCGCGTTATTTGACATTGGAATAGCCGGACCTATCGCGGGCTTCGCGGTGGCTGTTGCAATCCTCGTAGTTTCGCTCGCATGGTCAAAACCGATCTATCCAGGGCTCGGACAGCCGGATTATGAACTCGGATTCCCCCTGATTTTCGGACTCGTGTATCATTTGCTGGCTTCTATCCGTCTGATCCGCGGACCAGCGGCGCTGCCCCTGAGCCGCGTGCTGCTGCACCCTACTGCAATTGCGGCCTGGGTCGGAATGCTGGCTACTTCGCTCAACCTGCTTCCCGGCGGCCAACTCGATGGGGGACACATCATTTTCTCGATTGCACCGCGGGCCCACAAATTAGTGTCGCGGATGACGATTCTGATTCTGCTGCCTATGGCGTATTACCTGTGGACCGGTTGGTTCGTGTGGGCCATCCTGCTGTGGTTGAGCAGTTTTCGTCATCCGCAGGTGGCAGAGTGGCCGCGAGTTTCAGGCGCGCGATTATGGCTGGCGGTATTTGCATTGTTCATGCTTGCCGTCACTCTTACCCCGGCGCCGCTGGCGCACTCTTCTGTGCAAGAAGTGATACATCAGATGCGGGGGAAATAGCCGCTCGATTTTTTGGCGGCTTCCTGGCTTGCGTGCAGACCAGCAAGAAAAACTTAGCGCAAGAAAATTATTGAGCACGTTTTCGAGTCTTTCCCCTATACTCCTTTATTCAATCGTTTCAATAGGCGTAGCTGGAGGCGAACTTACCTTGAAAAGGATTACGACGTGTCTTGCGCTCCTACTGGGATGCTTCTCTCTGGCGAACACGGTCGCCGCACAAGTCATCGATATTGATACGTCTCACCCCACCAATCATTTCGTGCCGAAGGAAACGCTGGGGGCGGGCGTTGACCGCATCGGCGTAGAAGCGATCGACAAAGATTTGCTGCAGCCGACGCTCGAGAAGACTTTGGCTTCCGGCTGGCAGCCAGTCACCTACCGCCAGAACACAGAGCTCGCCATCGAGGCGTGGCACTGGAATCCGCAAGGTATATGGAGTGATGGAAGCGCTGCGAGCGGCAAAGGGTATTTCACCGGCTCGTCGACTCCGACGGAAATGATTCGTTATTCGTACGGGTATGCGCTGCCACGGCGCGGCACTACGCGCAATGACGGCACCGATAACGTAGGATTCTCGCGGCTGGACGATGGCGATTTGAACACTTTCTGGAAGAGCAATCCTTATCTCACGCAACACTTCACAGGAGAGAGCGACACGCTGCATCCGCAGTGGGTGGTGATCGACCTGGCGCAGATTCAGCAAATAGACAGCATTCGCATCGCCTGGGCAGAACCTTACGCTCGACATTACGTGGTGCAGTACTGGACGGGCGAGGATCCCATTCGGTCCGTCACACGCGGCGTCTGGCAGACATTTCCGCAAGGGACAGTTGCGGACGGCAAGGGCAAGACCGAGACAATTCGCCTGAGCGCCGTTCCCATGCCCGTCCGATTCCTGCGAATCTGGATGACCGAATCGTCGAACACTTGCGACGCTGACGGGCCTGCCGACCCGCGTAATTGCGTAGGTTACGCCATTCGCGAACTCTACCTCGGCACTGGCACGGGCGATGGCGCGTTTCACGACGTCATGCGGCACACGCCGGATCAGGAACAGACAACGACCTACAGCTCGTCGGTTGATCCCTGGCATCAGCCCTCCGATCTGGGGTCGACGAAGCAAGCGCAGATGGGATTTGATCTGTTCTTTACCAGCGGCATTACGCGCGGGCTGCCGGCCATGGTACCGATTGCGATGCTGTACGACACTCCTGAAAATGCAGCCGCGGAGATTGCTTATATAGAAAAGCGCGGATACCCCGTCTCCTACGTGGAGATGGGCGAAGAAGCTGACGGGCAATACATGCTGCCAGAAGACTACGCCGCGCTTTATTTGCAGTGGGCGACGGCGCTGCATCGTATAGATCCGAAACTGAAGCTGGGCGGGCCGTCGTTTCAGGGAGTAAATAAAGACATCGAGGTGTGGCCCGACACAAATGGAAAAGTCTCTTGGACGGCGCGGTTCATTGATTATCTAAAGCAGCATGGGCGAATGAACGATCTGGCATTTTTTTCCTTCGAGCATTATCCATTTGATCCCTGCAGAATTCCCTGGGGGATGCTTTATGACGAGCCCGAGTTGGTGAGCCATATTATGCAGGTATGGCATGAGGATGGAATTCCGGCCGACATCCCCATGTTCATCACGGAGGGGAATCTTTCGTCCGCCGCGAGCGAAACTTACCAGGACATTTTTGCCGGAATCTGGTTGGCGGATTATATCGGATCGTTTTTGAATTCCGGCGGTAATGCCGTTTACTTCTTTCATTACTTGCCGCTGCAGATGGAACCAGGATGCAACAGCTCTCCTGGAACCTTTGGAATGTTCACCGTCGATGCCAATTATCAGATTCAACAGTCCCTGGCGCAGTTCTTTGTAGCGCAATTAATCAATCTGGACTGGGTGCAGCCGGATGGCGGCGAGCATCAGGTTTTTTCCGCAAAGAGCGATTTGCAGGATGGCGCCGATCATGAATTAGTGACGGCGTACGCGGTGAAGCGTCCGGATGGCACGTGGTCTTTGATGCTCGTTAATCGCGACCAGGAGAATGCCCACCGGGTGCGGATTGAATTTCATGTGGCGGCGGATAAGCCCGTTAGCTTTGCCGGTCCAGTTGAGATTTCAACTTTCGGAAGTGCTCAATATCAATGGCATCCGGCGCAGACGCGATTCATGGCGCACGCGGAAGCCGGCGCGGAACATACCATTGTAGCGACCAGCAAAGGCTGGGCTGATCCCGATGGTCCGATCGCTCACGCGAAGCTTAATGCTGAGAAGGACACCATGTACGAACTGCCGGCGGCTTCGGTGGTTGTCATTCGAGGAAAAATTGCGGCGAAATAGTCACTACAACCCGAAACTGGCTAGGATCTGACAGACCGAGCTACGTTCACATCAGCCAAATCGCGTCCACATCCACGATCAGCTGCGTGCGTGGAATTTTGCATTGCGCAGCATAAGCCAGCATCGCGCGTAACGCAACGTTCAACTTTTCGCGGCTTTGTGACTTCAGCACAAAGTGATAACGGTAGTCGCGCTTCAGCCGCATGATGGGTGCAGTTGCCGGGCCGAGGACGCGCACGCCTTCATGGCGCGTCTGCTCAAACCATTTTCCCAGCGCGCCGGACCATTGCAGTGCCTCGTCGAGCTTGTCGCTGCGAACCAGAACATTAGCCAGCGCGGCATATGGCGGATAATGCATCCAACTGCGAAAGCGCAGTTCCTTGTCGTAGAAGCCGGCGAAGTCGTGCTGCGCTGCGTATTGCACCGCATAGTGATCCTGAAAATAGGTTTGTAGAATTACTTTGCCGGGAGACTGGCCGCGGCCGGCTCGACCAGCGACTTGCGTGAGCAATTGGAAAGTGCGCTCTGCGGCGCGAAAGTCGGGCATTCCCAGCGCGGCATCCGCGCCAACAACGCCCACCAGGGTGACTCCGTGGATGTCGTGCCCCTTGGCGATCATCTGAGTTCCGACGAGCACGTCGAGTTCGCCTAGATTGAGCGCGTTCAGAGTGCGCTCGAAATCTTCGTGGCCGCGAACGGTGTCGCGATCCAGCCGGGCGATGCGCGCTTGCGGGAACATGCCGTGGAGCAGTTCTTCCAACTTCTCCGATCCAGTGCCGATAAAATAAACGTACTCGCTGCCACAGTGCACGCAGGCTTTGGGCACAGGTGCCGTATATCCACAGTAGTGGCAGATCATCTTGTGTTCGCGCTTGTGATGAGTAAGAGCAATCGCGCAGTTTTGGCACTCCAGCTTTTTACCGCAAGTGCGGCACAGCACTACGGGAGAATATCCGCGACGATTGAGCAATACCATGATTTGCTCTTTGCGTTCCAGGCGATCTCTGATTTCGGCTGCGAGTTTGCGCGAGATAACTTGCTCCTGTCCCGTCTCCTGGAATTCCTGGCGCATGTCGATGACCTCGACTTCCGGGAGAGGCCGCTGTTCAACGCGGTCAGGCAGCTTGATGAGCGCGTATTTATTTTTCGTCGCGTTGAAATACGATTCAAGTGATGGAGTGGCGGATCCGAGGAGCACGACGGCGCTCGCCATTTTAGCGCGGACGACCGCGACATCGCGCGCGTGATAGCGGGGTGTTTCCTCCTGCTTGTAGGAAGAATCGTGCTCTTCATCGACGATGATCAGCGCCAGATCGGAAACCGGAGCGAAGACCGCGGAGCGCGTGCCGACCACTATGCGCGCTTCGCCACCTCTAATGCGGTGCCACTGCTGCGCGCGCTCTTTG
>JBAVUV010000492.1:0-2650 GCA_049696955.1 Candidatus Sulfotelmatobacter sp.
GGCCTATACCTATCGCGAGTTCAATAGTTTCGGTGAATTCGACGATTCCCGAGGCTGGCTTGACGGTGATACATGGACTTGGACCAGTGATGAGAAAATGGGCGGCACGACGATGAAGGGGCGCTTCATGATGAAAATGACTTCAACGACGTCCTACAGCTTCACCTTCGATATGTCACAAGATGGAACGAAATGGTCCCCCGTTATGGAAGGCAAGGCGAGCAAGAAATAATTCTTGGTTCAACACCTGCAGCCGCAACACTCGCTGTGAAGCGCTAGACTCCAACTTCTGAAGCTCGGGGCTCTTCCCGGCCGCATCGTCCCTGTGCCGCGTTCTCGTGCCATATAATTCTGAGCAATGACCTTCCAACAGTTGCTGGATGGGGCGGAAGTCCTCGCGCAAAGCGGGGATCCGGGCGTGAGCAGTGTGGAATACGACTCGCGGCGGGTGAAGCCGGGGTGCGCGTTCGTCGCGATGCGCGGAGAATCGAGCGACGGCAACCGGTTTATCGATCAGGCGATCCAGGCCGGGGCAGTCGCGGTGGTCACGGATTCGGCTGCTGAGAACCAGCGTCCAAATGTTGGCTGGGCAGTGGTTGCGAATGGACGCCGAGCGCTGGCCCGGGTGAGTGCGAATTTTTACCACAAGCCCGCGGAGCGGATTGCGATCACTGGAATCACTGGTACGAATGGAAAAAGTACGACGGCTTTCCTGGTGGAATCGATTCTGACAGCTGCGGGACGGAAGAGCGCTTTGATCGGCACGATTGAATATCATGTGGCTGGGAAGGTTCTGCCCGCGCCGCACACGACTCCAGAGGCGCTCGAACTGAATCGCATCTTTAGTGAGGCGCTGGGCCACGGTGCGACGGATGCAGTGATGGAAGTTTCTTCCCACGCGCTGGCACAGGAGCGGGTGTATGGCGTCCCGTTTGATGTGGCAGTCTTCACGAATCTGACGCGTGATCATCTCGACTACCACCAGACGATGGAAGAATATTTCGCCGCTAAGCGGGTGTTGTTTGAAGGCTGTGGCACGGACGCGCCACGAGCGGTGGTGACAAATGTGGACGATGACTATGGCGCGAAGCTGGCGGAGTTCAGCCGGAAACGCAGTTCCCTGGTGCTGAAGTATGGTTGGGTCCGCGGCGACTTGCACGCGCAGAAGGTGGACATCACAACGCGCGGAACCAGATTTGATCTGATGACGCCGGAAGGGAACATCGCAGTATTCTCCGCTCTGATTGGCCGGGTGAATGTCTATAACATTCTGGCGGCGGCGGGGGCCTGCTTTGCGCGAGGATGTAAGACGGATGCGATTGCAGCGGGCATCGACAAGCTGACCAGCGTTCCCGGAAGGTTTGAGCGCGTGGACTGCGGCCAGCCGTTTACGGTCGTGGTCGACTATGCACACACCGACGATGCGCTGCGAAATTTGACGGCGCTGGCGCGGGAGTTGGTGTCCCTGGCGAAAGGAAGAGTGTTGACGGTATTTGGATGTGGCGGCGATCGAGACCGGAAGAAGCGTCCGCTCATGGGCGAGGCGGCGGGACGGGGGAGCGATTTCGTAGTCCTGACCTCGGACAATCCGCGCACCGAGGATCCGCGCGCGATTATGAATGATGCAGTGGTCGGGTTGCAGAAGACTGGGGTGAAATACAGCGTCGAACCCGACCGGCGCAAAGCAATTGCCTTGGCGATCGGCGAGGCGCGGCCCGGCGATATTGTGCTGCTAGCCGGAAAAGGGCACGAAAAAGTGCAGGTTACGCGGGAAGGTGCAGTGCCGTTTGACGATTTGGAAGTTGGTCGCGAAGCTTTGCGAGCGGTGGGATACGAGTGCGGGGCTGCTCAGGCCGGGGCCAAGGGATGAAGCTGACGCTCGCCAAGATTGCCGGGTTTATTTCCGCGACCGGGGATTTCGTTCAGGCCGAATCCGTAAGCGGATATTCCATTGATTCGCGGACCGTGGGTCCGGGGCAGCTTTTCTTTGCCGTAAAAGGTGAGCGCCTGGATGCGCACGACTTCGTTGAGCAGGCGCTCGAAAAAGGGGCAGCTTCGGCTGTAGTGAGGAAGGATCAGCTGGGGCGTTATTCCGAAAAAACAAAGACAAAGACAAAATTACTCGCGGTGGAAGACACGCTGCTGGCGCTACAGGCACTGGCCACCGCGGTGCGGAAGATGTGGGGCAAACCGCTGATTGCGGTCACGGGATCGGCGGGAAAGACCACGACCAAAGAAGCGATTGCTCACGTGTTGAGCTCACGATTTCGAGTGATGAAGTCGGAGGGGAATTTCAACAACCATTTCGGATTGCCGCTTATGTTGCTGAGATTAGAGCCCGAATATGACTTGGCCGTGATCGAGATGGGGATGTCTCATGCCGGGGAGATCCGTGCGCTAGCCAAGATTGCGCAGCCGGAAATTGGTGTGGTTACGAATGTCGCCGCAGTGCATCTGGAGTTTTTCGATTCTTTGGCGGGGATTGCGCGGGCCAAGTATGAGTTGGTTGAATCGCTGCCAGCGAGTGGCACAGCAGTGTTGAATGCGGACGACGAATATGTCTCCCAGTTTGGACGCGACTTCAAGGGGAAAGTTTTACTCTACGGCACGCGTGAGAATGCAAACGTACGCGCGGAAAAGATCGAATTGA
>JBAVUV010000493.1:0-1715 GCA_049696955.1 Candidatus Sulfotelmatobacter sp.
GACCCATCTTTTGGATTTTTCCTCCTGTTCGAGTTGCCCGCGGCCACAAATCGTGACCATTCGATGCGTGAGGATACTGCCCACATGCCTGTTTAACGCTGCCAGCTCAACCGGTCGGTGCAACAGCATCCAGCGCATTGATTCGACAATGCTTCCGCGCGAGAACTATCTCTTTCGCTGTACTGGGTCAAAACCTAGCCAGGGCGGCGTTCCGGCTGGTCTGGCCCTGGCGAGCGATTTGGGGGTTTATTTTCAATGCGAGGCGGGTACGAGCTTAGTGTTGCGACGATCCATTGAATGCACCGCCCTCATCGTACATGTGGATTTCAACTTTCCGATTACGAGACTACACAGGCGAGTGGACTGAGAGATCGCAAGTTCCCACAACGGGCCTTCTGAATCGGAATAACTTCCGGTTAGCGCGTGACAGGATCAGAATAATCGAAACTCTGCGATACCTTCTCTATCGGAATAGGCGATCAGACGGCAAGAGCCGCCCCGCGAGGGGAGCGAGGTCGGGCGGTGCTGCCCCATGAAGCCCTGGGCAGCGCTCGGCAGCTGCAGCGCCTTGTCAGGCCGCAGAGAGCGCGCTAATCGTAACGTAATATCCGTCCGGATCTCGCAGCGAGAACTCCTTGGTTTGAGTGTTCGGATTCACACGTGGCTCCTCTTCGAGCCGAGTGACGAGAGAGCGTGCCCTTTGAAGCGCCAGGTCGAAATCATCGACACGGAAGAACAACAGGAGCCCGTTGCCAGGTGTCCCGTGATCGGAGCTCATCAATGAGGGATGCTCGTGGGCGCCCCACTCGTGGATGCAGAACAAAACAGTTCCATCTGAATCGAGGATTTGCCCAAAGTAATCATGGGCGGGAAGGGTAGCCGGCTGACCGAACAGCGCCTGGTACCATTTGAAGCTGCCCGGCACGTCGCCTACTCCTATGATCGTCCACGTGCGCTTCATCGGGTCCCCCTCTGCGGACTAATTCTAGTTTAGACCGACCTAGATAGAACCGGTCATCCCAGAACTTGCCGTACTGTTTTATGCCGACACGCGGGTCAGGCTAAACCTGCCATCGCCTAGAGATAGATCCTCTCAGACTGGCGAATCGTCGGCTATACGGAAGCTATCCCGAAACCGCGTTCGAGGAGTAATCGAAGCGAACCGTCGCCGCACTTGAACGATTAACGCGGGTGGTCTCAATGGGTCGATGCAACACCCTCTGAGTCTTGTTGCGAGAACAGTTTGAGTGGCTCCCCGCGAAATGTGGGGAAGCCGCCGTTCACGGAAAGTCCGAATCAAGTGAACGCCAAACATGCATTGGTAATGCGTTTGCATTGCGAACTCGCGTGTCGGGGTTACAGTGGGTTCTAGTCTATCTGTACGAAATGTTTCAACGGGCGCACATTCTCTCAATTAGCAGGATTCAAATGATTCGGAGCGCCTCGGGGTTGGTCACGCGCACGGGCTTTCCGTCCAGAAAAGCTAGCGCGTTTTCTGCACTTTGGCCGTAAAACTCGGCCCAGGTTTCCGCCACTCCATAACCTAGGTGCGGCGTCAGCACCGTGTTGGGCGCGCTGCGCAACGGATGATTCGCCGTGAGGGGCTCGCGATCATAAACATCGAGCGCGGCGACGATGCGCGGGTCGCAGACCGCTTCGATCAGCGCTGCCTCATCCACGATGGGGCCGCGGGAAGTATTGATTAAGATCGCGCC
>JBAVUV010000494.1:0-1902 GCA_049696955.1 Candidatus Sulfotelmatobacter sp.
TCCTAAGCTCGGGAGCTTCGCGTGCGGAAGAGACAATCCCATCGCATCCGGTATACAGGGCGAGAGTGGCGAGGCGGAGTACGGCGTCAAGCGCATCGCCCTGAATTCCGACATTTTCCAAATCGTCGTCGCCCATGCTGGTAAGCACGGTGACGCCCAGGACTTTCAATCCCGGATGCACAGCGTGGGCGGCTTCGGTGGCGGCGTGCAGCATCTTGGCCCCACCCAGGGCGTGGACTGTCAGCATGCTGACGCCAAGTTGTGCCGCTTCGCGCACCGCTGCTGCCACTGTGTTTGGAATGTCGTGATACTTCAGGTCAAGAAAAACTTGCCGGCCTGCGGCCACCAGATCGCGCACAATCTGCGGTCCTTCGGCGGTAAAGAGCTGCATCCCCACCTTATAAGTGAGAGCCGAATCGCCAACCGCAGCCACGATTTTCTGCGCGGCAGAGGCCGTGGAAACGTCGAGGGCTACGATTAACTTTTCGCGGGAAGCGGCAGAAAGCTGATTACTGCCAGAGACGGTGGCCTGACTGAGCATCTCTTGCAGTGTAATCGCTTAGTGGAACTCCGCCAAGGGCTGGTTATCGGCGACGGTCTGGTAGACCTGCCAGTGTTCCCGGTGCTGCCTTACCAGATCGAGGCGGACCCGTTGAAGGCCTTTATGCTGAAATTGCAAGGCTTCAGCGGCGCCGTAAGATAGGTCGATAATCCGCCCGGGGACGATGGGCCCACGGTCGTTTACCTTCACCACCACAGCCCGTCCATTGTGCAGGGTGGTTACCCGCCCGTAACTGCCTAAGGGCCGGGTGGGGTGGGCGGCGGTCATGTCGTACATGTCGTAATCTTCGCCGCTGGCGGTGGGCTTGCCTTCAAAGTCCTCGCCATACCAGGACGCCGTACCGACTTCGAACGGCCTGTTCTTGGCTAACGGTTTCAGGTTTTCGGGCTTAATTTGGGCTGAACTACTTGGGGCGGAACGGGCCTCCGAGTTGTTTGGACCCTGAGCTGCTCCCAGCCCGATGATCAGAAAAGCGGTCATCAGTCCATGAGCTAAACTTCTGCGCATTCAGTTCTCCTCGCATACTCAAAAAAGTTCGTCCTGGCCAGATTTTCGTTAACGTTCTGTAAATGGTAGAGAGCGAGGGAGGGCTTGTCAATCCGAAAAATCCCGCTTTATGATGATTGGGTAGTTATCTATATCTCACGTAACCTATTGCTAATCATGGTAGATACGCGTGATGTCACTCAAAACATTGATCTTAGCTGTTTATCAATTAATAAATAAGTGCCATGCCTCATACCGGGAAGTATTTTCATCACCAGCATTTTCAGCAGCTTACGCGGAAAATCTAATAACGTCCTTTGGCGTCAGCGAGTTGCGCCGGGGGTTGCCGTGCCCAAGATATTTTTTTCCTTGAGGCCACATGGCCTATAACAGTGTTTGTGACTTTGGGGTTCAGCGAGCTATGACCGAAGCGCAAACCGTGGTCCTTACAATCGCTGGGTTCGATCCTTCCTCGGGCGCGGGTGTGACCGCCGACATTAAGACGATTGCGGCTCACGGGTGCTACGGCGTGGCTTGCGTCACCGCCCTGACCGTCCAGTCCACGGCAGGCGTCAGAAGGGTGGAGGCGGTCGATCCGGGGATCGTCGCGGAAACCCTGCAGGAGATCGCCAAAGACGTTCCTATTGCAGCAGTGCATATAGGGATGTTGGGGTCGGGGAAGGTGGTTCGGGCAGTCGCCGAATTCCTGAGCAGAGCTGGGCAGGGAAAAATGCCCAATGTTGTTCTCGATCCGGTGCTCAAGTCTTCTTCCGGTGCCGACCTTCTGGATGCCGCTGGCGCCAAGCTATTGATGGAAAAACTAATTCCTCTGGCTACGGTGATCACGCCTAACA
>JBAVUV010000495.1:0-23010 GCA_049696955.1 Candidatus Sulfotelmatobacter sp.
GTTCATGGGATGAGCAGATGTAGGAAGGGTTGATCCGATCAGGCACTAATCAATCATTAGCGACTCTGGACCGTGGAGAAGGACCCGGCCGCGCTCCTTTGAGAGAATTCCCGAGCGCGCCCATTTCCCAAGCACGCGACTGGCGGTAAACGGGCTGATATCCGCCAACGCTCCCAGTTGATCGTTGGTAGCGTGGATTTCAATTCCACTGGAGTGAACTTCGCCGGATTTTTCGCCCAGCCTAAAGTAACGTCTCCGCCAGCCTGCCCTCTGCGGTTTTGGTAACCAATCCGATATGGCGTTGCACGTAGCTTCGCAAGTAGCCCAAGGCAATATTCAGACCATTTTCTCCGAGCAAAGGGTGCTCGGACACTAATTTGCGTATAACGGAGTGTTCCCACGTCAGGAGTTCGCAGTCGGAAGTGGCTTCTGCCGTCGCCATATAGGCAGATGGGATCTTCAGCATGGCTCCCAGCCCGATGACGTCTCCGGGCGCAAGCCATGCTAGTAGAACTGACTCGCCCTGTTTGGTGAGGTGGTAGTAATGCACTTGTCCGCTGTGAACGAGGAACAAGTGGGTAGCTTGATGTCCCCCGGATGTAATGTTGTGCTTGGCGGAAATCCGACGGATCCGGGCAGCTGTAAGAATGGCCTGGGTGGCGGATTCATCGAGGCCTTTCAAAAAGCCAGAGGATCTGGTGACGGGCGATGCTGATCCAGAATTGACCATTCTTACGACCTTACGACGATTCGCGCGGTTGGGTGAAATCCATCAGGCTGGATGGGCTGACTCTCTCTTCGCCTGCCGCTCGAAGTAAAAAGCGATTCCCAACGCCAGAATTAGGGCAGCGATCCCCAGCAAAGTCGAGCTTGGCACCGTGTTGGGTTCTTCAATGATGACCTTACGCGCCATTGCAATTAACGCGACTTCCAGGACAACGCGCACATGAATAACGTCCTTCCTTAGGTACGTTTTCAGCGTCTCCAGCAATTCCACACCGATCAGCACCAGCAGGAAGTAGCCAAAGATTTCGAGCAAACCCTGCACGCGAATAAGAAATCGAGGTGGCGCCCAGACTTCCTCAGTGATTAGCACGCCCAAGTGTAGCGTCGAGAGTAGCACCACCACGGAAAGCATTCCGGCAAGCGCGAAGACGGTAAACTTCTGGATTTTAGTAGCCAGCGTTTCCAACTGTGATCCCCGTTTTCCAGTTGGCGTTGTCGCCAACGCTACGCAACCGCTGACGGTTTCATCTACCGGACTCACTGATCCCTTCTGCCCTCAAAGAAGCCCCACAATCGAATCTCGCGATTGGAATTGTGGGGCTCTTAAAAATCCACGCGCTACCCGAAGGTTATTGTCCAGTCACGCCTTTGTTGACGAGGATCTTCACCTCTACCCTCCGGTTTTCAGCCCGGCCCTGCGCCGACTCGTTGGTCGCCGCAGGATCAGCGATGCCCATCGCTCCTGGCGCTATCACATGACGCACAGGTATGTTGCCGTCTTGTATCAAGTAGGCAACTACTTCCTGGGCGCGATCCATGCTCAACTGCTGGTTCATGGCTGCATTCCCGGAAGAATCGGCAAAGCCCTTTACCTGGACGATGTAGCCAGTTAGACCCACGGCATCGTGCGCGAGCGCCAAAAGAGCGCTTTTATCCGCTGCCGAGATTGTTGATTTCCCGACCGCGAAATTGACGTTCACTTCGCCCTTCGTGTCATACTCACTGAGCTCGGAAAAACGTTTCGTAGTTGCCTCTATGTCCTGCTGGTTGGCTGCTATGTCCTCCGAATTGCCTGAAATTTCCTCTTTGTTGGCCGCCGTCTGCACCTGGTTGGCAGTGATGTCTTGCTTATTCGACGAAATATTTTCCTGGTTGGCCTGGACCTCTTGCCGCGTCGGTGTCAAGCCAGCTTGGATCGTTTCGGCAAGCTGCAGACCGGATTGCTCGAAGGTGATCGACTTGGCCGTCACCCTACTCTGAGCATCGCCCACGCCATCTACCAAGACTGCCAGGCCAGGGATCAGGACTGCGGCTGACATCTGCTTCATGCGGAGGCCGATACCTTTCGGCTGCTGTACTTTGGTGTCATCAGTAAGGACCACGACCACGTTCTCGGCAGTACCGGTTTTGATGGTGAGAGTTTCGCCGGTTCGAGTAGTAATCAATCCTTTGACTTTGACTTTCTCGCCGTTGGTTGCGCCGTAGGCCGGACCGACCGACAAACAGCACAGCAAAACGGCATACGCCGCTATTGATCTCGAAGTCTTCTTCATAAACGTAACTCCCATCCTTTTTTGTCAGTCGTGCGGAGGCTTGCCCAAAGGCGAACTCTGCGATTCCTACGCTTGCCCTGTAACGAGCCTCGTTTAACGGTAGGGTTGCAGGTTCAAAGCCTTCCGGTTCTTGTTACCAACCTTAAGTAACGGAAAACTGAAAGCGGCACCACTGGCAAAACTAGCAGTAGGAGGAACAAAGCAGCGCTGCGGATGGGTCGGTTTCTGCATGGGCTGAGCCCCCGGCGCAGATTCTGCAAACTGGCATAAATGCCAGTATGCGGTGGAGTACAGCTATTCTAACATCCCGGCCTGTTACTTGTTTCGCACGGTACGTCAGAGAGGTGTATCTGATGACAGCTAAAACACAAGCCCGACTTAACAAGTTGGGCTAGCCCTGGGCAGTTAGCCGGGACCGCGGGGAGGTTCATATGAGTTCATTTCGCATTTTGGTGGCCGACGATCAGCCGATATTCCGTCTTGGTCTGTGCTCTCTTCTTGGGTCCCACGAAAGCTGGGAGGTCTGTGGAGAGGTAGCTGACGGACGGGATGCGGTAGAAAAGTGCAGGAAGCTGAAACCGGATCTTATTATTTTGGATATTTGCATGCCGAAACTGAATGGCCTCGAAGCAGCACGGCAGATTTTGAAATCTAATCCGCTGCAGCTAATACTGATCCTTACATCCGTCGACTCCGAACAAGTAGTCCGAGAATGTTTGGAAGCTGGCGTCCGCGGATGGGTTTTTAAGTCGGACCGAACTGACGATCTGATAACGGCAGTGGAGGCACTGCGAAGGCAGAAGAGCATCTTCAGCTCGCGGGTCTCTGATCTGATTGTAGAGGGTTTCAAGCGGCATAGGATTGGCCCTCCCGTGGCCAACTTACCCAAGTTGTCAGCACGGGAGCGCGAAGTCGTTCAGCTCGTGACGGAAGGAAAGAGATCCAAGGAAATCGCTATCGCACTGAATGTGTCGGTAGCAACAGCAGAAACCCATCGAACCAATATCTTTCGCAAGCTGAAGCTTCACTCCGTCGCCGAGTTGGTGATGTATGCGGTGAGAAACGAGATTGTACCCATTCAATTTCCCGCGGAGCTCCGCTTCGCCAAACAGGAAGAGGACCAAAATCATCCTTGCGCAACTGCGAGTTATGTTGCCCTTCCCAAACCAGGGAACGGCCGGGTGGACGGTGCCGCTCCGGGCGCTAACTGAGCAGCGTCGTGGGTTCGGACCGGCAAAGATTGTAGCTCCGTTTTGCACTTGCTTGGACGTACCATTCATACTGCGTGATCCGAAAATGTGCCCTTGGCTCAGACTCCCGAAACCTAGCATTAATACCAGTATACGGTGAAGCGCTACGGTCCTAACGTGGTGCGCGGTTTGCTATATCGAGCGCGACAACGCGACGAAGGAGTAACTCATGACAATCGAAGCCGCGAATGCAGCCTACGGAGTCTATGCAGAAGATGTGCTGGTAACCGATGTTGTGCTCGCACTCAATCACGCGGGCTTTCACAATGAAGAGATTTGCCTAATGCTCGCTCGCACCCACCCGCTCTCCATTATCGTGCGCGAGGCCGGTCTTCTCGATGCAAATCGAGAAGCCTCGGCGTTGGCCGCGGATGTTATTGAGTGGCTCTCTGAATTCGGCGCCGTCGTGATTCGGACGTTTGGCTTTTTCATTCGTTCCCGAACGTTTCTTCGCGCATTGGAGACGACCAGACAATCTCCCGCTCTTTGCGGCAGCTCCGAAACATTCATCGGACTGGGCTTCTCCGAGGAAGACGCCCAGCGACTGGAGGTTCACTTGTCCCAGGCTCGAGTTCTGGTTTACGTGGCCTGTTCCGATAGCGGCAAGGCGACGTGGACGAAGGAGATGCTGGAGCGACTGGGAGCGGAGGAAACAGCCGAACTCTGTTTGAGTCAGACGATTGAAATGGCAGCTTGAAATTGTAACTCTCGTTGTTCAAACCGGATTCCACGATGAGGTGCTCGTCAATGGTACCTCTTTGGCAACGATTCCGACTCCACAGCCCGACGCAAGCGGAGTTCTGCATTTCCCACCTCAACGAATTAGCTAATCTGAAACCACTGATCGATCACCTGGATCAGGTAGAAGCCAGACCTTGGCTGATCGTCGCTCGCGTGAATACAGAACCTTAGGTCGAGTGCCGTCTCGAAGTAGTGACTCGAATAATGTTGTTCCTCCGCGATGACATAGACCAGCCGGAACAAAGGCATAAACAAGCAGAAGGGCGCCATCGCGATTAGCACTAGCAGACGAAACACGGCTTTGATTGCCACATAGCGATCACGACATAGAAACTGCTTGCAGAAGGCGGAACATAGGGGCCAGTAGCGGCTGTTCATCTGTCCTCCTCCGGGTGTTAACGAAATCCTACGTTCCAGCGTTTCCGCGGACGCCTCGCACGAAGCATGCACCCCACGGCCCGCTTGTGCCGCAAACTGATGGCAACAACACAAACGACGACACGCGCGATTCGATTCAAACAGGACTTGCCAGTTACCGAGCAAGCACATCCTGCAGGGTTTACTAAACGAATCGAGCGCGCCTTCAGGGAGAGGGCCCATGTCTGGAAGGGGCGCCTCTCCACAAGTCGGATAAGACCGCACTGATGCCCTGTGTTTTTTGGGTGCTAGTGGTTTTTACGGGCCGTTCGCACCACTAGCGAGAAGGCCAGTGAGAGAAGCCCCAGCGATCCAATCAGAGGAAGCTGACTCCCGGTCGCGGGAAGTTCTGCAGGCTCTGGCGCGGGTGCTTGTGCCTGGGCTGCTTCGACCGGAGCGACAACCTCTTCCTCGACAACCAGAACCGGCACATCGGCCGGTGGTGGCGGCGGTGGTGGTGGCAACTCACCAGTCACGCTCCTGGTTTGGGAAACGTCAGTCACTGGCACTTCAACGACTTTGGTGGCGGCAACCTTCATCCCCTTCTTCAAGCCCCAGGCATCGACCATCCGCCCGTTGATATTGAATTTCTGGTTGTTAGGGATTTTGAACTGCTGGTTCTTTCCGTTCGCCATCGTCAGAATTACAGAATTTGGGGGGTTTACGAAAAAGACTCGTCCCGTAACGCTCTTCACGGTCGTAATAGTCTCCGGTGTTGTTGTGGTGGTGATGGTACGTTCAAGTTTCATGCCGGGCTTTAGATCGTGAATCCCAAACTGGTGGCCGTCCACCGTCACGCTGGCACTCTCCGGCACATTGGCAAAATGTCGGAGGCTACCATCCGGCATTTTGACTACCAGGTCGTTGCCCGAAACGGTTACGACTTCTCCGCTCTCGACTTGGGTCTTGACCGAGGCATCCTCGGTGGTTGAGTATGTTTTGGTTTGTACCTGCGCGCTCATACTAATGGTAAGGATCGCGCATATCGTTCCGATGATCAACGCCAACTGTGTGTACGTCCAAATTACTCTTGATCTCATTGTCGTTTTCTCCTTGGTGGACTTTGCAGACATGACTTCTTAAGTTCTGGTTTTAATCTTGTCTCTTCGAAACCGGTTCGTATTTCGTCTGTGCCTTAGTGAAAGCTGCCTGGTTCCGACCGGGAATGACAGGTGACAAGCTGTTCTCCGGGTCAAAGCCGGCGGCAGAAGCCTGAACAATGTAACGTTTCGGGGCGCTGCCAATGAAATGAAACGGGTAACAAGTTATCAGCGTCAGTGACGAATGCGATCGCTTTTTCAGAACCGACACATCGCCGGGATCAACTATGGTAATGCGATCAATGATGTAGGTTTTCGTCCCGGCTATCGTGGCCATCTCAATTGCGTCGCCGAGAGCGATGTTCTTTAATCCGCGAAAGAAACTGTCTCGATGTCCGGCAATCGCCATATTGCCGTTCTCATTCGGGTAAGCTGTACCCATTACATGACCGACGCCTCGGTTCAAACTCAGAGCATCGGTTCCTTCCAGGACGGGAACTTCGACGTTAATTTTAGGAATCCGGAGGATAGCGATCGCGGTGGTGAAATGTCTCACCAAGATTTCCTCGTAATCCTTTACGCGGTGCTCCGACCACAAACTGAAATCGGGATTCTCGCTGGCCCTAACCATCTCCTGAGGGCCCAATACCGAGGCCGATTGTCGAGCCTTGAACCTCCGCAATTCCGTGCTGGACAGAACCGTGCGATGGACATTGGCTGCTACATATAGGGCGCACATCAGTCCGCCCATTATCAGTAGGAGTCGCTCGAGTTTTCGTAACCATCGCATTCCGGTTCACCTGGACCTGTCACAGTACAGCACAAAGGCGCACCGGGCTCCGTGAATACTAGGCAAAGCCTCTGCCCGGGCGAGAGGATTATCCCACTGCCCTAACAGTACGCGGCACGAAGTCCAGGAGTAACTGTCAATATTGACAGCCGAGTCCAATCTGACATGCACCTTCGAACGAGGAGGCGACTCCCAACTCTATGCCCCTCATTTGATTTCTTTTGCACCGAGATCCTTCCAGATCGTTGCCCACTAGGAAAACAGTGCTGGCTAGCGACAGGCCGCTTTTGCGACTTAGTACATCAGGTTCGGCGAGACAAA
Source organism: Candidatus Sulfotelmatobacter sp. (assembly GCA_049696955.1). Lineage (GTDB taxonomy): Bacteria > Acidobacteriota > Terriglobia > Terriglobales > Acidobacteriaceae > Sulfotelmatobacter. Next base: position 6,839 of record JBAVUV010000495.1, read on the forward strand.
GATCTTGTGTGAAAGTACCGCCTTGATAGCGGAGAGGAGATCCTGGCTTAATCGCGATTTAACGACATAGGCCGACCCACCCACGCCCATGCCCGCATTTACGAAATCAGAGTCTTCATGCACTGTCAGAAAGATGATTTTAGCTAGACATCCCGAATCTCGCAGATCCCGCGCGAGATCGATCCCGCTCACCTCCCCCATTGAGATGTCGAGGATGATGATATCGGGTCTCAGCCGGAGATACTCCCGCACCACGGCTGTGCCATCTGATATGGCTCCGACGATTTTATAGCTCTTCTCTTTTTCGAGCAGCTTCCCAAGATGGTCGAGAACAGCAAAATTATCGTCGCTGAGAAGTATGGTTATATTCTGCACAATCCCTTCTTTGAAGTCCGAAGCGGCTGGACTCCTGCGGTCAGCCACGATTCATCCGTAGTAGACGAAATTGTTGCGTTTTCAGAGACCAAGATTCGACGTGAGGCTATGCGGCGTCGGCAGCTTTGTCCACTGTCAGAATTGACGTGCCCCCGACTTGATTCCCTTGACCGGCGGGAGAATCTTCTCTTTTGTGATCTCGGATTCCCCTCGCTGTATCGGGAACGGTACCTTTGACCTGGGTACCTAGCGACGGCTTTGACCATATGGAAAGCTCGCCCGAGACGGACCGCAGGCGCTCCCTCATGCTGACCAGCCCAAGGCCGTGGCTACTTCGCGCCAATTCTGGATCGAACCCGATCCCATCATCGGAAATTGTTAGCTCAATTACACTCGATTGATGGGTCATTTCCACCTTCACGTGACGAGCACGGCTGTGTTTGACCACATTGCGCAGCGATTCCTGCACCGTGCGGAACAGGCTGAGGGATATGCCTTCCTCAAGCTCCGGCGGTAGCTCGCGCACCACACAATCGACCTCAACCTTGTGCTGCCGTGAAAACTCATGGCAGAGGTCCCGTACAGCGGATGCTAGTCCCAGGTAGTGCAGTTTAGCTGGATGCAACTGATGAGATATATGCTGGATGTCAGTAGCAATGTCATTGGTTAGCTGCCACAGTTCATGCAGCTCCTTCTTCTGAGACCAATCGTTACCCGTTGATGTGACTTGTTCATACTCTTGGAGTCCGTTCGCCAGGAGTGCGAGCCTCTGGTTGATATCATCGTGCAACTCGCGGGCAATCCGGCTTCGCTCTTCCTCATGTGCCTCGATCAGCCTCCTACCGACGGTAGAAAGTACCTCTTCGGCCAGTTTGCGGTCCGTGATATCAGTGCAAGAACCTATGTAGCCGGCAAAGGAACCGTTCTCGTTAAATCTTGGCACGGCTACAACGCAGATCCATCTATATGCTCCATCATGTCGTCGAAGCCGATACTCCATCTCAAAAGGCTGCCTTGCATTGAATGCCCTCGTATAGGTAGACATGCACTCCCTCACATCCTCGAGGTAGACGCCTTCCGCCCAGCCATTCCCGAGTTCGGACACAAGTGACCGTCCAGTAAACTTTAGCCATGTCTGATTGAAGTAGTCGCAGAGCTTGTCCAGACCGGACGTCCAGATCATTACGGGAGCAGTGTTCGCGACAAGACGAAAGCGGTTCTCGCTCTCGAGTAGAGACTGCTCGGCGCGCTGCTGCTCGGTTATATCCCGAGCTATCCTCGAAGAGCCTACTACCTTCCCTGCGGAATTTCGTACCGCCGAAATAGTGAGTGAGACATTGACCGGTCGCTCATCTTTCCTGACCCGAACAGTCTCATAGTGTTCAATGCGTTCACCCCTTATCAGCCGTTGCTGCACGCTCCTATCGTCTTCCAAGAGTTCGCGCGGGATTAAGATATTAGCCGACTGTCCGACCACTTCTTCTTCGGCGTATCCGAAGATGCGCTGCGCGCCAGCGTTCCAACTGGTTATGGTCCCTTCGAGATTTTGAGAGATGATCGCATCTTCAGAGGATTCGACAATCGCAGCGTGCTTGAACCGAGCTTCCTCGGCCTGCTTTCGCTCTTCAACAAGGGCTGCGAGAACCATAAAAGGTGCGGCGGCAAATAATAAGAACACCTGCAGCGAAATGACGCTCCTAAGCGGTCCCATTTCCGCTACTGGACCGCGTCCGTTGATGGCTCCCCAAATTGACAGGGCGGCCAAAACAACCATCGCAGTGCTGACCCCGGTGGATCCGAAGCGCAAAGCTGCCCAGAGGAGAAAGGGCACTACGGGCAACGCCGGCTCAATAATTCCCCAAGGTGAGACGAAGGTAAGATATCCCAGGACCAGTAAACCAACGAACAGTGCCGCACCCTCAAGATGATATGCGAGTGCTTCGCGTGTCTTTGAGGTCCCCTTACTCACCCAGCCAAAAATTGCGGGGGCGAGCGTCAGAAAAGCCAGTGCCTCCGAAACGAAGGAGATCCTCCAGCTACTCCAATAATTTCCGCTGCTCGCAGCGGCCCCGACAAAAGCTGCTGCAAAGGGAGCTAGGATCACTGCCCAGAAGGCATATTTGGCCAAAGTCCTTACGCTATCCAGGCGTGGAATACCGCCAAAGGCGTAGTGCAGACCGCATGCAGCTATGAGGACTTCAACCAAGTCTGACAGAATTAGTAGAGCAATGGAACGGATCGTCACTCCGAACTGCAAATCGTAAAGTGCAAACGCGGCGAAGGCGGCCGCCATGAGGATTGGCCAGATTCTCCTGGGAACCATTAGCAATATTGAAACCAGCACTACGTTTCCTGGCCAAAGGGGCCAATCTACTTGTGGACGCATTGCAACCGTCCCGCCTAATTTCGCGGCGAAATAAGCCAACACGGCCACAAGAACCACCCAGATCGCAATGCGCGATGGGGACTCCGCGCCAGAGGTGCTACGCAATATTCGCCTTTGAATGGGACTCATACAGACATCAGACATGCTCGTCGTGAGATTGGGCGTCGTGCCACTTTCTAACTGCAAGGGCTGATTCACAGGACATTCGTTCGGCTATTGCAAATGACTTATGTTCGCCACCTATTCCGCCTCTTTCCATGTCTCGTCAGGCGCATAGGCCGTCATCGCGCTCGCTACTTCTACGGTTTCGTCGCCCAAGTCTTTCTGGTAGATCACCCCAGTCTGATTGACGATGAACGTCATCACTCCGGAAGAACGATACTCGGCGGGATAAGCCACGATGGCAAACCCACCGGTCATGTTCCCGTTCACGATATAACTCTTATCACCGCCCGGTGGCGCTACCGCCCTGCCGCTCAAGATTCGATAGTAATAACCGTGGAATGGAGAGTTCTCGTCCTCTTGCGCTCTGCCATCGCCTCCACCCTCCGCGTATGCAACCAGCGAGCCGATCGGACTCTCCGGCTCTCCATCAGAAGTTTTCCAAAAAAGCCCGTTGTGCTGGCCCTCATCGCTAACCAATACCTGTGCATATTGTTGAACGCGTCCGTCCCAGCGCCGGCTGTAGTATTCCTTTTCAGCGTCCACCAGGGCGTGACATACATTCATCGCCCCGAATTCGTTTTCACCGACGCGTCGATAGAGAATCTCCTTTTCACCGGCTTCTGCATCAAAGTGCCACACACCATTTGCACTCACCAGCGGCACAGGGAAAGGCCAGTTCTCCGCACCTATGTAGATGGTTAGAGACCCATTTGGTTCCTCAACTATGTGATGCATCTCTCGGTATTTTGCGACAAACTGATCTCGCGTGTTCGTATCTTCAAGCACATCTCCGGTGGACGTGATCTCATTGCCCTGCGGACCGAAGATGTCGAGCATTGCGGCTTGATCATCCGCCAGGGCTGCAGCAAACAAAGCCTTGCTCGCACCCTCAGGAGAAGCGAAGGATCTCGGTCCGGGCTGCTGCGCCACCATAATTCCATTCAGAAACAGCAGCAGCATCAATGAAACGAAATGTACGCTCACCGGGCAAACTCCCTCGCGTCTATGGGTAAAGTATAGGCGAAACATTTCTGTCTCCTTATCTGCCCTTCAGCGATCGGGTAATATACTTCTTTATGAAGAACCTGTTTCGGAAAGATTCTCCGTACACCTTGAGAGTCAGAGTGACACGATGCAACATCTTTCGTTACACTAGCCGTCCGAAGCGCGACGGGCGACTGTCAGAAATGCCAGTTAAACTCGGACGAAGAGGAACATAACCATCCGTGCGATCGCTGGCCACTCTCAACTTCGAATAGGCGCGGTGAGTCTCATTGATCGTTACCGTGGAGATCATCAGTGTAGGAGGCTTAACGACGGATGAAATACACGATGGCAACGGCAGATCCGAGGGCTCGTAGCCTGTCAATAATGACAGGTCTTCCGACTTCTCCCTTTAAGATAATGTCGAAGGCGGCAGGTGGGTCATATTTACGACCTTCACCGGGACATCGCTCGGCACACGTCGGTTTCGCATTGGCACGGGATCTCGCGGATTGTAAATGGAGACCGTCGAGCTTCGAATAAGGAGACAGCTGATGAGAAGACTCTTGCTCTATCTGTTCTTAATGAGCCAGTTTCTGGGTACGGGACTGGCACAGCAGCAGGCGGTCGCGCCCGCTAAGGCATCCGCTGTTACGGCGCAGACGCCTTCGGCCGAATCAATCTGGGCGGATCTGATGGATGGAAACCAAAGATTTGTAAGCGGCAAAACAAAGGCCGTCGACGTGGTTACCTTGCGCAACACATTGGTAAAGGAGCAGAGGCCCAAAGTCGTCGTAGTAGCTTGCTCCGACAGCCGAGTTTCTCCAGAGATTGTTTTTGACAAGAACCTTGGCGACATTTTCGTGGTCGAGTCCGCCGGCAATGTGGTAGGCCCTATTGGAGTGGGCAGCATTGAGTACGCTGTTGAGCACCTGGGCTCGAGCGTGCTTGTGGTACTGGGTCATCAGGGGTGCGGCGCAGTCGCGGCGGCCTGCTCTGGCGAGAAAATGCCATCGACGAATCTGCAGGCCATCGTAGACAAGATTTTGCCAGCCGTTACCCGTGCAAAAATGCACGCTAAGGCCGACGATGTGGTGGAGGCAGCAATCCTGGAAAATATTCACCAAAGCGCAGAGGATATCCTCGCGGGCAGTGAAGTGCTACAGCATTTCCTGCACGACGGTAAGTTGACAGTGTTCGAAGCCATTTACGAGCTGGGCTCGGGACAAGTTGTTAAGTTACGAGCACTCACAGGCGACCACTAGCCGCGCACTTTCGCATTTGCCGTAAGACAACTGGCTGTCGATGCAAGAACGAACTGCTGAGATACCTTGGCTTCTGAGGGACTCGGAACGAGCCGACGTAACTCACAAGAACGAGTTGAGCTTGTATAGATTTCGATCTAAACAGAACGAGCAGTCTCCGCCGGAGTACGCTACGTACTCTGACTTTTGCCATACCCTCATGAACGATTTGACGCCCTTGTACTTGCTTGCTTTTCTGTTGACCGGAAATCATGAAGAAGCTGAACAATGCTTTGTCGCAACTGTTGGAGATGCAACCGGTGCGAACTGTGTGTTTAAAGGATGCGAGCGCTACTGGACCAGGCGCTGTTTGATAATGAACGCCATTCACCAGGTATTTGATGCGCAGGCATCCGGCGGGGCAAGATCAGACTCCTGGTGCGACACTAATAGCAAATCAAGAGGATGCTCCGCTCTCGATACACTGGCTAGGTTGGTCCCGCCACTACAGCGGTTTGTCTTCGTGATGTCTGTTCTGGAACAATATTCTGACCATGAATGCTCCGTTCTGCTTGGGCGAACACGGCGAGACGTGTCAGAGGCCCGAGTCTATGCGTCGCGGCAGCTTTCAGGTTTCGGTCACGCTTTCGCGAAGGGCCCAAAACCAAACGCAGCATAGAGCGGCCTGACTTGTCTGATTTTAGTTACAAAAAAGGGCGGAAAGGCCACGGATGCCCGGGCGAGTGTTCCCGACTGCCCGGAGCTTACTTCAGACTGGACACATCCACCGTGGCACCGCTGTAACGGACGGCACGGTTGCCCAATTGCGCAACCAGATCGAACGTGAGCAACTGATCGAACGCGAGAACTACCACCCCTTCCGCAAACACCATAGGACTCCATTTCTTCAGCCAGATTTCGGGCTGGCGCTGGGCATCTTTGCTATAGACTATATTGCCGTGAACCTCATTTCTGTCGGCTCCGATGACGACCGTGAAGTGTGGCGGATGGAACTCCCTGGCGCCGGTGGGGAAATCGTGCCGGACCACCACGCACGCGCTCTGGTAGAGACTCTCGGCCTCACGCATCTGCGCTGGGGTGAGAGAAACGTTCGCGTGCTTGGCATCATGCACCGAAAACGACCCGTCCGAGGACGATTGTGCCAGGCCTGCTGAAGCCAGAATGAAGACTGTCAACATTGTTTTCAACATTTGTAGCCTGCTTTACTTCGTGCCACGTCACTTCGCAGCACGGGCTCAACAAGCACACCATAACCGACGACATTCGGCCCGAAAACTGTCAAAATGGACAGTGTCTGCCCGTTCCTCTCTTGACCTTATCGGTACAAGATTGCACTTTGTCGATGAGAGCTATAGAACACTTGGGGGTACAGAAGCTCGCAGCCGTTTAGACGTCAACACCAGATGCCGATTGGCCACACAACTCCCTGTGACTTAGTGTGCCTGTAAACTCTGGGAGAGGCTTATCAGGTTTTGCGGCTCCACGCGAATCACGCCTCCGCGCGGGCTATCAATGTCGGCTATAAGAAAGAATGAGAGAGAAACAGCCAGTGGCACGACGGTAAGCAGCATGCTGCTCCGACGCGTGCCATAGCCGATCAACAGATTGCAGCCAATCGCAATCGCTGTCAACAAGACCCAGGCCTCAAACGGAATGCGGTTCCACCAAGCGGCTTGGGTGTACCCCTGCGAGTTCAACACATCGTTCATGCCCGAGACTGCAAGCGCAGTCACAGCTGTCGGCTGAGCGACTGCACGAGACTGGACGGCGTACCACATCTCGTTCTGTAGTTGAGCGGTGCTGATATTGATCTGGCGAAGGATCTGCGAGTCCCGGGCGTTGTAGAACCGCACTCGCTCATCCAGATATTTCCGCAACAGTTCGCGCATTCGAGTCGAATCGGCCGCAGGCAGTACATCGGCGCGGACGTATTCCGTTCCGATCGCGTTGGCTTCTTCTTCTTCGTAGATTTTGCGCTGGTCGTACCGACTAATCGCCATCGAAAAGGTAAAACCGATAAGCAGGCCTAGCAGCGTAAGCGTTGCGGCCTGAATAATGCCGAAGTCCCCCAGTTCGTCTTCTTGCAAACGCCTCCATCGTTTGCGGAGGACGCCGCCGGCTAATGCTGAGAGCAAAAGCGAGATGAAAGAGACTGCCAGAATCATAACAGGAAAGTCGATGATCTTCTCCATATAAGTAGCCATCGACAGACACAACGATCCACTGACGTCATTCCCTTAGACCAGTGATTCTACAGACTCATTGTTCGGAAACTCTCTGCTGGCGCCGGTGAGGCGGATGATACCTATCATTCAACTACCGGTTTCCAACTGGCATCGGGATCGAACTCATTCATCGCTTTTGCTGTCTCTGTTGTAGTCTTTCCCAAGTCCTTCTGCAGCAGCACGCCATCCTGATTGATGATGAAGGTCATCACTCCCGAGTTTCCGTAGTCCGCGGGATAAGCGACGAAGGCGAATCCGTTGACCATTTTTCCATCGACAACATAATCCTTTGCGCCGCCTGGCGCACCATCACCCTGTCGGTTCAGCATATGGAAGTAGTAACCATGGAAGGGTAAGTGGGCATTTGGTTTTACGCTATATCCTTCATCGGTTGCGAAGGCCACCAGCGGGCCAAGCGGACTCCTTGTCTGGTCCTCTGCAGAGTCCCAATACAAACCGTTTTGCTTGCCCGTGTCGCTGATGAACTTCAGAGCATAATGTCCCGTGCTTCCGTCTTCATGATGCTCTGCGAAGTACTCGGCCTGAGCATCAGCCAGCGCTCCGCAGATATCGATGACGGCTAGTTCGTTCCGGCCAATGCGGCGCGCCAGAATCTCTTCTTTTCCCGCGGCTGCGTCGAAATACCACTGTCCGCCGGCATTCTTCTTGAGCGGAATCGGGAAGGCAAAATTGTCCGCTCCGATCAGCAAGACTCGGCCGTCGTCCGGCATCTTCCGCCAGCGGTGCATTACTCCATAGGCGGCTACAAATCTTTGCACTGTCGTCTGGTCTTGTACGGTATCGCCAGAAAAGATTATCTCTTTCGACTCTGGACCGAAGACTGCGAGCACCGAGTTCAGATCTCCTGACTTGGCCGCTTCCATCAGCCCATTGCCCGCATCGTCAGGTGAAGCAAACACCTTAAAGGAAGGTTTGTGAGACTTGCTGCAGGCGATCAGAGGGATGATTACCACCAGCAATGAAATCCGGATCGTAATAGCGATTTTGCGTTTTGTGCACAACATACCGTCCTCCAATCCTTACGCTCTCTAGGGAGTTCACGAACCCAAACGTAACAAGTTGGCAGCGCAGCTGGGTTCACCTGCGACCACCGCCACCCCAGCCACCGCTGCGGCCGGTGCTTGCTGAACCACGAGCGCTCTCCGATCTGGCCCCCCACCCTCCACTACCGCTGCTGAAGGCCGATGATCCGCCGCTCTTCTCCCGCGATCCCCAGCCTGATGCGCTGGATTTCTGGGCACTACTACCCGAGTAACTTGAGTTGTATTTCTGGGTATTGTTCGAATTGCCGCTCCAGCCGCTCCCTGTATTCTTATAGGTATTGCCATTCGCGGTCGCATACTTATTGCCATTTGCGGTTTGCCCGACCGCAGCGCTGTTCCCATACTTACCCGACGCGCCATAGGCCGAGCCGCCATTCGTGGTGTGCACCTGGCCAGTGGTTCCTTGAGACGTCGTTTGATGTTGGCCGTACGCGGTGTTGCCGTTTTTCGAAACCGTCGAGGCTCCATAGCTGCCGTAGGCATTGGAACCTTGCACAGTCGAGGCAGAAGCTCCGGTCCTTGGGTTGTATGCTTGACCGGCACTTACGCTGCCGTAGCCATTCGAGACGGTGCCGCCGCGCGCGTAAGTCCCCGTCGAAGGGTTATAACCGGAACTCGCGTGCGCGGATCCGTAGGCACCATACGCCGATGCACTCGATCCGTAGTAGCCGCCATGCCACGCGCTGTTTCCGTAGTACGCTCCGCCGTGATACACCACGGCAGTGGTGCCGTGCCAGCCACAATTCCAACTGCTATATCCCCAGGCGCAACAACCGCCGCTCATCATCGCGCCTACCGCGATGCCCACTCCGAACGCAACCACTGCGGTCGCAGCAACGGCGGCGGTGCTGTACCCGGGAGTTACGTAGGGATAGCCGTACACAACCGTCGGGTTGTAAACAGGGACATACACTACTTGCGGATTTACCGGCTGAATCACGATGACTTGCGGCGACTCTTGCACAACTTTAAGCTGCGCCCCTGATTTCAGGTTTCCCGCAGCCAATGCTTTTGCCCGCAACACCTGGACGGCCGCCATAACATCTGCGGCCTGAGTGGAATACGCTTCTCCCAGCGACGAAGTCCAACTGAGATTCGTCGCCAAGTTACCGAGTACCGACGGAAATTGTGTAAGAGCTTTCACACTGGGATCCCACGGTTGCGTATTGACGGTTTCCATCAAAGCTGTGCCTGTGAGACTGCTGTTTTGCTGAAGCCAACTTGCGGCTGCTGCAATCTGGTCTGGAAAGGTGGAAGCTCCGAGAACTTGCGCCACCAGGGCGTCGGGGTAAAGTGCAATTGGCGCTACCAGTTGTTGCAGTTCGTCCGCCGATAGTGGGACGCCTTGTCCCGAATATCCAGTCGACTCCGATTGCTGCGCTGTAGCGCCCGCTGGGATAGAGCCAACGACTAGCAGCAAAGATAGCGCCGCTGATAAGACCTGTTTCGCGAAAGTCCTAACCATTTTGCTCTCCTAATCCAAGACTATCCGTCGCATATTGGATTCCGCTTGCGAGGGACGCTGCCACTAGTTGAGGCCAGGGGTTTCTTTCCAATCGATAACGTCGGCAAGCCTCCACGCATTCTGATTAAGGTCGAACTGCAACTGCCCTTCCTTATTGATAACTAACTGAGCTGTGGGATATAGCGACCCCGCACTCTTGTTTTTGTCATTGTCATTCAATTCGAATTCGCCGGCCGTCAGGTTAAAGTTCTGGGACTGGTATCAAAGAAGGCCTCCCCAAATCTGATTTGACGATTGGCCACAAACACGATTTTTCTGCCGGCTGGAGTGTTAGTCATGCGGATGTAGCTGACGTCATAACCAAGAGTGCCTACGATTGAGCACTGTCCTACCGCTTTCATCTTGGAGAGGGCATTGACTAAGCCCTGATTCCGGCCCTTCTCGTAAGCCTCAATCAGAATCTGCCTGTCTTCCGGTGTAGAGGAGTCGTAAATCTCCAGAGTTACGCCAATCACCTGCCCCATTTGTGTACCGGTACCCATGGCGCTGCCTTCTATGGTCTCTGGCTTCGGACCGCCGGAAAAAGCGATGGGACTGCCGAACATCAGCAGAGCGATTAAGGTGATGCCGTAGACGGCAACCCTGCGAGTTGTGAAGGTTATGATTCTTCGCATTCTTCGCTCCTTTCTTGACGGTTGATCTCGAGAGTGCGCGGTGCTTGGACGTCTGCGTGACTAGGATCCTTCTCGCCACTATGCTCAGCGAGAATCCCTTGTATGACAACTGTCAGTTTTTACAGAGTCGGCTCGATCGTTCCGGCGGACGCCAAGTCTACCGATGTAAATTAGTCAGGTTGCTCAGGAAACGGGGTCGCCAATCCAGTGAGCGGTACCTGTAAGAACTGACGGTTGCACACTTCCCACAGGCAGCTAGACTCGGATGCCAAGAGTGAAGCATGAGACAACAGACAGTTTGCTCTTTTCCGCTATCGTTTCTCTTCGCCTGCTCCCGTAGGTGCAGCCAGCAAATAAGCTCTTGGCAGTTTCGCTCCCTGCAGCTCGGGACGCTGACGATCGGCTTGCCCGGTGTAAAGTCGATGGTGCGGGCCCAAAGGCACTTACGAATAGTTCTTTGTCTTTTCTTGGGATGCATCTCTGTTAGTGCGCAAGCGGTACAGTTCCTGCCGGAGGTTGATACTTACCTCAAGCTAAACTCGATGTTCCGGGTTTACAACGAGACTAAAGACGACCGAGACGGGGGCGACTCAACCCAGGTAACCAGTGGTCCGAGTGTCCAGCTGTATCTGAAACCGATCCTGAAGCTCAAAAAGATCACCACTTTTGACTTAGATGATGCAAAACCCAGAGCTCTCGTGCTCGAAGCAGGATATCGATATATAACTGCTCCGAATGAGCCTTTCGAGAACCGTTTTTTGACTGCCGTCACCTTTCACTTTCCCCTGAAAGCAGCATTTCTGGCCATTGACCGAAACCGGGCCGACCTCGATTGGAAGGGCGGGACGTTCGAATGGCGTTATCGCAATAGATTTACGCTGGAGAGAACCTTCGCGATTTATTCCTATCATTTAATCCCATATGTTGCCTTCGAGCCCTTCTACGAAAGCCAATACAATAAATGGAGTACGACCACTGAATATGTTGGTACCCTTCTTCCCGTGGGGAAACATGTAGAATTCAATCCCTACTATGAACATGAAAACGACACTGGCAAGGCGCCCAACAAGCAGGAAAACTATGTCGGCCTGGCAGTCTACTTTTTCTTTTCAGTGCTCAATAAACAAACCCCAGACCAATAATTGCGGGACTTTCCCACCACGACTCTCTAATTTGCGGCTCCTCGATAAATGACAATAATACGGATCACACTGCCGCATTCCCGCCCGAAGTTCCTGACGAAACGGAGAAGACTTCGCTTTTTTTCTATTCTGACGCTCGCGAGTCCAGGTTGAGGTACTTGATAAGTACCACCTCATTCCCTTGCTCGTTGTAGATCACCTGATCGACGAGTCGCTGTGCCAGCAGAACCCCAAATCCGCCAGGGCGCATGCCGCGTGACTCGCGATACTCGATGTGGCCTATTGGATCGTCGAAGTCATTGGCTACGGCGGCGTGGGGAATCTCGTCTAGGGTAAAGCCTTCACCCGAATCACTGATGCGGCACTTCACCATGTGACGGGCACGCACATAAGAAATCTCCACTTGCTGGTTCGGATCAAGACGACCTCCGTGCTCGATTGCGTTCATCAGCATCTCGCGGAAGGCCACACCAACTGCGTGCCTTTCCGCACTGGGCAACTCGGCGATCTCGTCAAGGAATTGCAACACTCGATCCGCTGTCTTGAAGTCACAACGAGCCTTTAGTCGAATCCACTCTGGAGTCGCCGAGACCACCTCGATTCCGTCATCCCAACAAGGGTCGTCGATTGCATGCTGGATCATATCGCCCAGAGCATCCAGCGAGAATGGTCTGGAAAAATAACTGAAAGCGTGCTCACGCATCGATGTGATCACATCCGCCGGAGTACTTTCGTCCGCCAAAATGATTAAGCGGGTATGAGGACGTATGCGCCGCATCTTGCGAAGCAGTTCGATATCCTCTTTTCCGGTAGTTTTGTCGCTGGTAATGATTAAATCAAAAGTTTTTTTTAGCGCCAGGAGAAACGCCGCTGCGTTATCCGTTACGTGCTGGATCGCCCACGCTTTCGGTTCGAGGGAACTCTTCAATCGCTTCTCAATCTGCGAGTCCCCTCCTACCAGGAGTGCCGTACGGACGGGAAATGGGCCCATTTCGATTGCAGAAGCATTCATTTGAAGTCACCTTGATTTTGCGGAACGATCAGGAAGCGCAATTGCGTACTCTCCGTGACGGGTGCGCTACTCACTAAACCCCATCGCGAGGCTTCCCTTGAGAATATCCCGACAGTTCACAAAGCTCCGCAGCATCGAGTTAGATCCATTCCATGCCGGACCCGTTGCTGTTTTGTAAATTCAGTGAGCTGTTGGCTCAGCGAGCATGAGCTTCTCGGACTTCCCTCGTAGGTCGGAGAATGAGACTAGACTATCTTTGCCGATGGGCCTGGAGCACTGGTAAAACTCACAGTATCCGCGTTGATGGAAGAGTACCTCAAGGCGACAACGAGAATAGGTATTTCTGCTAGTTCGCGCAACTTGCCACATGGCTTAGAAAGTGATAGGGCCAGCCCCGGGGTCTCATGATAATCAGCTCAGCCGCGGCTTGGCAGTCGACTCCTGCGAATTAAAATGCCACACATTTGTGCCGTCGCGCTTGCTGTTATGGCGTCGACGTTCCTTAGCGTCGCTCAGAGTGACCTACCCGTTCTCAGGACAGAAACGGCGAGCGCATTTGTGTGGGGCGAGGACAGTAATCCAGGAGTTGTGTCTTCTAGTATTCGAGATCCGCTGACCGGTAATGCAATCCGCAAGCTGCGCCACGGAGGAGTTGAGATCAGCTCCCAGGCCGGGTTCGAGAAAATCCGCTCGGGGCAGGCAGGTGAACTACTGAATTTTGCGGCAACTATTGCGAATAATACGGAGTCTGCGCTCTGGGTCCGGCAAGGCGGGGCCAGCGTCGATGGGCGTATCGTTTTGCCGCTTCCCGTTGTGCACTCGACAAAAGGCCTTAGCAAAAGGGAGCGCACTCAGGTGTGGGAGCTGGCAAGTATGAATTGTTTTTCGAGCGGCTTTCTTCCGGACCAGTTGTTTCTGTCGCCAAACGTCTCGTCAAAAGTCTCAACCGTAGCTCCTAAAAGCGCATTGACGGTCTCATTTGTCGTCAAAGACCCGCGCTCCTATTCCGTTTTGTGCTCGATAGAAGGTTGTTATCCGAAAGGAACAATCCGTTTCTCAGTGACGGTCAACTCGGCGGATTTCATTTTTGTCTGGCCGGGACAGTCGATGGTCTATTGCGGCAAGTAAGTACGATCCTCAGAATCTGCCAGGGCGCATGCGGGACTGGTAATTGTGCCAGTTTCCTCTGGGCTGTCTTTGTGTTTATTTGTATATGCCTTATGTGGAGGAATGCTAGCGGCGGTTCCTCCTCTAGGTGGCGCAGCTCTTCCACTCCTCAGGGTTGTTAGCTGCGCCGCATTTTTATAATGGTCCCTCAGTCTTCGCAGCTTCCGCGCAACAGACACTTAGGCGTGTCACCCAGGTGTTCCTCCGCGTTCCTCGACTGCCGCATACCGGGCATTTTCAGTTCTTTAATGGATGGCGAATCATCCAAAGTGATCTGGCATGGAAAGTTCTTAGTCGAAATGCTGATTGAATTTGGCTTCGTTGACAGTCAGGACCATCCGAGTGTTGTCTTGGACGACTGCATTTCAACGTGGCGTGCACCTTGACTGCCGGACACTCGTCCGACACCGCGATCAGCCTTCATTGTCAGTGAAGGTTCACGGATTCACATTCGCCGTTAGTGCGCGTTGAATCCGACGGCCGCTGAGTGGGTTATGCAGAGAATGCGAGGTCTTGTCTGGAGAGTGCGTCGGATCAGTTCCTGCGATGTTGATGAAGCAGAACTGCTCAGCTCCCTCCCCCGAGCCAAGCCAAGCAGTTCCGCCATTCAATGCGGGTTGGGGGGCGCCGACCCGCACTGTCTCAACGTTTTGGCGTTCGTCTCGAGGCTGCGATCCTGCGTGGAATGGTCCTGCACTCTGCTGCACCTTGAGATCGGAGTTTTTTTTCAGCTTCGCAAATAGGAGCTATTTGCAAATAATTGTTCCTGCCACTCGGCGACCTTGGCCCAGCTCTGCATGAGAAGGCCAAGGTCGTAAATTTTAGTTAGCCGAGGAGGAGGCGCTGCCCCCCCATCCGACGACGATTCCACTCTTTAGACGGAGACTGTTCTGATTGTTGTTGTTGTTGCAAACGGAAAGAGCGCAGTCGTTGCCAAACCTGGTATAGAGGTACTCAATCTGGATGGGGCGAATAGAGAATTTCTTGTTTATTTTGATGTCAAATCCTCCGCCTACCGACAGGGCGAAAGCGTTCTTGGAGTAAGTGTTGCTTCCAAAAGCATTTAGGCAGTCATTCGCGCTGTTCTTACAGCTGGCCGACAGACGATCTCCACCGAAGCTGAGCTCGAAAAATGGTGTGAACGGGCTTGCGTTTCGAAAGGTAAGTCGTGGGCCGAACAAATACGTAAACTGATTCCCGTTAATCGTATTGCCTAGGCCGATTGTGCTGCCAAAGAATTTGCACCCACCCAGGTCAGCCGCAATGCCTAACATGCTGCTGAAGTTATAGGCCAATGTGCCTCCGCCACCAGCGCAATTAAAGCTGTTCTGGCCGGTAATAAAGGTCTGGCCCGTAGTTGAATTGTTTATGGCGAACGCGTTAGTGAAATTGGGGTTGTTACGGATGAACATAAAGGCCGGCGATGTCTCAACCTTCGGAAATTCTTGAGCCAGGGCCGAACCGGCACTCATGAGAAGCACGCCCACTACAACTAGATATCTACGCATTTTTTTCTCCTCTTCAATTGAGATCAAGTTCAAAATCGACGAAACCTTCTTGCTTAGCCGCCATCTCTCTCAAGTGGGCGCCAATCCTCAACTTGTTTTCTTCACAAGGTATCCGTTCCGTTGGCACGCTCTTCGATTGTGCTTCTTCGGAGCAATTCACCGGATTCATCTTAAGAAGCGTCTTCTGTTGCGCATACTGGCAAAAGTGACAGTAAAATCGAGCAAAGGAGACCCAGGTATTACGAGTGAGGACGTTTCCTAAGGCAAAAGATGCGAGGAGACAGAATGCCAGCGAGGAGCGCATGAAAGGCACGATAAAGTGGTTCAATAACGCAAAGGGATACGGGTTCATCGGACGAGAGGATGGCCCAGACGTTTTTGTTCACTTCAGCGCCATCACGGGCGAGGGATACAAGAGCCTGCAAGAAGGCGATCAAGTTGAATTTGAAATCACCGAAGGCAAGAACGGTCCGCAGGCAGCGAACGTAAGAAAAGCATAGTTTAGGAGGCGTAAAAGAGCTGGCAATGGCTGCTAAGTAGTAGCGGGTGCTGTTTCAGTCCACAAGGCATCGAGTTTGGCAGCGCTACTTCCTGCGAGATTGCTAAGCTGCCTCGGAACGTGGGGTGCCAATTAAGTCTTGTCGGAGGCGCTCCATTTGTGCCGCCGCTTCCTTCATCTGCTCAGCATATTCGTGCCCCTGCCGTGGAAGAAATGCGCCGTAATTCTCCAGCAGCAATCC
>JBAVUV010000496.1:0-2101 GCA_049696955.1 Candidatus Sulfotelmatobacter sp.
GAATCGTCTGCGAAACCGGGCGATTTCAGGAAATGATGAAAGTCGAACTGATCAACGAGGGTCCGGTAACCATTCTGTTGGATTCGGGAAAAGCGTTCTAGGTGAGTCAGTCTCGCAAGAAGCCGCCAGTTCCCTCGACTGAGATGCAAAAGCTTAGCTTTCTATATAAGTGCAGGTGTACGATTCCTTCGATTCGGATCAGGAAACGAACAGGAGTAAACGCGTGTTTCGCCGAAAATGGCTCTTAGTCGCAATCCTGCTGGAAACGTTGCTCTACGCATGGCAGGAACCGGCTTTCGGTCAGCAGAGCCCCATGACTGCGGACCAGGTCATTGCCAACTACGTACAGGCAATTGGCGGATCTGAAAAGATTGCATCGATCACCACCCTCGTTGAGAAGGGCGAACCATCCGGAAACTTTGCCGGCTTCGAACAACGTTTCGCACCACCAACCGCGCGGAAAGACCGGGGGACGTTCGAATTCAACTTTAAGGCCCCCAATCTTCGTTCCTACGTTCTGCACAGCGATAACAATACTGTGCTAACAATGCGCGGTTGCAATGGCACGGTGGCGTGGTACATCGGCGCCGACGCCGTCCCTCATGAATTCAAGCCGAAGCCCGGAAGCGAGTACGAATGCAGCAATGGGTATGATCCAATGCCACCTCGCCTTCGCGCGCCGAACGCGCGCCTTCAGTTGAGGGGAAAAAAGAAAGTTGGAGATCGGATAGCTTGGGTAGTTCGCGCACAGGATCCTAAGTCGCCGTGGACCGACGTGTATTCTTTTGATGCAGAAACCTACCTGCTCTTAAGGTGGGAGAGCTTCGGCAGTTCCAACCTCTCCAGTCAGGGCCCTGAATCCAAGGTCGACCGCTCGTACTCGGATTACCGCGATGTGGGCGGAATAAAGCTGCCTTTCATGGTTGTTCAACACGCAGACAGCTCCTCGCTGGTGACCGTTTTGCAAGAGGCGAAGATCAACGCCCCACTCGACGACGCTGGCTTTCAGGAGCCGAAAATCCTGGATGGGTCTAAGCGTCCGCACGTTCTCCTCGCAGGGCCGCCGAAAAATCCACAAATTAACGCGGAACCACGGTCCGGTGAAATCGCTAAAGCCACGATAGCCCCTCCAGATGCACATACAGCTCCGGAGCGAAGCGAAGTGGTCACATCGAACTTCATTTCCGCTTCGATTGCAGAATTGCGGCAGATTGTTCCAGAGTTACGCGGATTAAAGCCCGGTGAAGGCGAACTCGCTCTGCCCGAGCTCCTCGACAAGATTGGAGAACGGACCGTTGAGCTCTCGCGGAAAATTCCCAATCTGATTGCTCGCGAGGAGGTCGTCGAGGCGCACCCCGGCGCGAGAGCGACGCGGGAAGATTTCTCCTACCTCATCCTGGCCCGTCTGAATAAAGACGGTCTGACCCTCGACGAATTTAGAGTCGATTTGAAGACCGGCGCAATGCTGGAAACGGATGATGCGTGGAAGCCGCAAGAGCCGGCTGCAGTCGGCTTCCCATCACATTTGGACGATTTGGCGCTCGCCAGCCAGCGTATCAACGCCCGGACTGGCGGAGGGCCCCCGCTGAGCGAGGGTTTCGCCTCCATGTGGATCCGCTTCCATCCGTCTAATAGATCAGAATCGACTTTCCGATATCTTGGACAACAAAAGATCGACGGACATCACACCTTCGTTCTGGCCTTTGCGCAAAAACCGGGATCAGTTCGATTGCCCGCTGAGGTTCGATTTCAGGATAAATCTGTTCCGATTTATTACCAGGGCATTGCCTGGGTTGACGTAGCGGACTTCCGCATTGTGCGTTTGCGGACGGACCTGCTTTCGACTACAAACCTTCCTCTGACCCAATTAACGGCCGAGGTTCAGTTTGCTGAAACACGGGCAACGGGATTTGCGTCGCCTTTGTGGCTGCCTCGCGACGTTGTGGTCACATCGCAGGTCAGTGGAAACTTTTTCTACGACAAGCATAGTTATTCGAACTATCGCTCCTTTCAAGCGCACGCGAAAATACTGCTCGATCCTTAACGACCGAACGTCAAAACAGCTCTGTCAAATTCTGTTGGATCCGCGAAAGGCCTTAGA
>JBAVUV010000497.1:0-7374 GCA_049696955.1 Candidatus Sulfotelmatobacter sp.
CTCCAGAGACCACGCGGGCCTTCGGCCCGATGGACAGCCGGGGGCGGCTGTCCCCACATGGGCAGTGGCGGAAACTTCAGCAGCCGGCAAGCCCTACGACGAACCCACCGAGCTCGACCGCTACCAGATGATCCGCACCTACTTCCAGATGCTGATCGAAGAGGAACTTCCTGACGCCGTCGGCAAGATGAAGCAGTTCGCCTCCTGGTTCACGCACGGCGTGCCCGGCGGAGCGGGCTTGCGCAAGGCGATTTACGACTCGAAGAGTGCGGTGGAAATACTCGGGAGGGTGGAGGGATTCTTCGAAGCGAGGTTGTGTGGCGCGGGCGCCCTCGCCCGGGAAACGCCAGCGGCGCTCCAGCAGTCCTAGAAATTCCGTGCCTACTTCATCTGATCGAGAATCGAACCGACGATTCCTCCCACCACGCCGCCCTGTACCGCTTCCTTTCGGTTTTCATGAGGCATGTATTCGTAGAGGGCATGCGCGAGCTTTGAAATTGGCAGCGTTTGCAGCCAGATTCTTCCTGGACCGGTGAGTGCGGCGAGAAAAATTCCGTCGCCGCCGAAGATCATGTTCTTGATGCCGGGCACGGTGGTGATTTGAAACGACACGCTTGACTGAAACGCGCCAACGTGGCCGGGATGTACGCGCAGAGTTTCGCCGGGCTGCAGATCGCGGACCACCAGCTCGCCTGATAGTTCGAGCCACGCAACGCCTTGTCCGGTGACCCGTTGCAGCAGGAAGCCATCGCCGCCAAAAATCCCCGCGCCCAGCGACTGTTGAAAGCCGACGCTGATTTGAATCTGCGGAGTTGCGCAAAGAAAGCCGTGCCGGTGAATCATGTATTCATGTCCAGGCGAAACCTCCACCGGAACGATGTGGCCGGGAAGTTTGGTGGCGAAAGCTACTTCGCCGGCAGCGCCAACAGCGCGGTATTCGCTCATGAAAATGGACCCGCCGCCAGCTGCCCGCTTGAGCACGCCAAACAGTCCTCCGCCACCGCCGAATTGGGTGTGCGTGGTCATCTGAATGGAACTGCCCATCCAGGAAAGCTCTCCGGCTTCGGAGATGATGGATTCGTTGGGCTCGAGCGCGAACTCGAGAACGGGCATGGTGGTGCCGGTGATGCGACTTTGCATGGCGAAACCTCGGCAGAAGTATACAATCCCGCAGCGTGCTTGCCGCGTGTGCGCGCTTGGCGCTTCTACGCTCCTCGCGCCACCATCTTCCCCGTCTCATCCTGCTCCACATAAGCCCACGGCACTTTCGGGTCGTGCGTGAAGACTGTCAGCCACTTCTCCGGAATTGCCTTCGCGTAGTACTGCTTCTTGCTCTCGATGGTCTGCAGTGGGTAGAGATCGAAGCCCATACCCCAGGTGATATCGATGTGCGCCGTGGTCGGCATGAGGTCGGAGATGTAGCAGGCGGTGCGGCCTCCGCTTTCGACGATGACAGCTTGCATGTGCGCAGTGTGGCCGGGAAACGTCTTCACCGAGATCCCGGGGACGATTTTCTCGCCGCCTTTGAGCAGCGTCATCTGGCCGCTTTCGACGAGCGGATCGTAATTGTCCGGGATGTAACTGATGGAGTCACGCTCGCTGGGCTTGCGCGCATATTGCCACTCGCCTTCTGGCGCATAATATTTCGCCCGGGGAAAAGTCGGGACGATCTTGCCGTCTTTATTGCGTACCGTATTCCAGCCACAGTGGTCGAAGTGAAGGTGCGTGTTGATGACGATGTCGATCTCTTCCGGCGCTATTCCGGCAGCCGCCAGATTCGCCAGCAACTGCGCAGGCTGGCCGTAAAACTTGATCATGCGCTCCGACAGCTTGTTGCCCATGCCGGTTTCGACCAGGATGTTTTGCTTTCCGGTGCGGATCAGCAGCGAGTTCAGCCCCGCCTGCACGTAGTTTTTCTCGTCGGCCGCGACTTTGCGCGACCACATGACTTTGGGGATCACGCCGAAAAACGCGCCGCCGTCGAGCGGGTAGGTGCCGTCGGAGAAGATGCTGAGTTCGAAGTTGCCGAGTGTGATCTGTGGCATTGAAGTAGTTTGCCACAGCTGGCATGTTAACTAGGGAGGCGGAAGGCTAGCCCCCTGGTCCGTCATTAGAGACATACTGTTCGAGCGATTCGAGTTCCCGGCTGAGATCGTCGACGCGCCACTCCAGCAGATTGCGGATGGAGAGAATACCCAGCAGCTTGCCGTTGTCGTCGGCGACCGGCAGATGGCGGAAGTGGCGCTCGAGCATGATACTCAGCGCTTCGCCGGCGCCGGTGCGGCGGGTTGCCATCTCGACCGGCGTGGTCATCAGTTCGCGGACCGGCGTAATCTGCGGGTCGGTGTGAGTGAGCGACATTTTGCGAAGCACGTCGCGCTCGGTGAAGATTCCCGCGACCCGGTATTCAGAATCGACCACTGCGACGGCTCCGACGTGGTGGTCGAGCATTTTGTTGATGGCGTCGGCTACGCTCGCATCCAGCGGAACGGCCGCGATTTCCCGGTCGCAAAGTTCCAGCACGCTCATAAGAACTCCCTCTGGCCGCGCTCCGCAAAGCCAGTCTTCAAAGCCAGTCTCCACACGAAAATCGGATTGATGAATTATGCTCACAGCATGGCGGAAGTCAAGAAAATTGAAACGAAATTCAACAAATCTTTGTCTTCCCCGGATCAGAGGTTCGTTTCATTGACCCGCTTGCGGGATGCCTTCTTTCTCAAAGGTTTTTCCGTCTTTCATGACGAAGCGGACATTTTCCAAGACCTTGATGTCGCCGAGGGGATCGCCATTCACTGCGATAACGTCGGCAAAGGCGCCCGGCGCAATCACGCCGATTCTCCCGTCCATTTCGAGCATGGTCGCCGCCCGCGAGGTTGCACTTTGAATTGCTTCCATCGGCGGCATGCCAAGTTCGACCATGCGCGAGAATTCCTGTGCGATGGGCTCGGTCCACGGGATTCCGCCCATGTCGGTTCCGAAGACGATCTTCACGCCTGCCTGGCGCGCTTTCTTAAACGACGGTTCATGTAGGGAGACTCGCAGGCGATCGCGCTCGCCTGCCGGGGTGTCGGCCGGCGCCCAATCATGATAGTAGGCGCTGATCGTGGGCACATACCAGGTGCCTTGTTTCAGCATCTGTGCAATAGCCGAGTCGTCGAGATCGAGGCCGTGTTCAATGGAATCACAACCGCCATCGAGCGCGCGGTGCAGGCCGATCCCGCCATAAGCGTGGCAGGCAACTTTCTTTCCCCAGCCATGGGTTTCGTCAACGATCGCGCGCAATTCCTCGACCGTCAGCGTGGGTTGTGAAACCAGCTCTCCGTTCTTGCCTACCCAGGAGCGATGTGTCATGTAAACCTTGATCCAGTCGGCGCCGTGATCCAGTTGTTCGCGCGCCGCTTTGCGCGCCTCAACCGGCCCATCGACAATCTGGGCGCCTTTGGGCATGTCGAGTTCGGGAGCGTAGCCCTCGAGCGGATAGCCGCCGGTGGTGGAGATGGCGCGGGTGGAAATAAAAAGACGCGGCCCCGGAATATATCCCTGCTCGATAGCCTGCTTGATGCCCACATCGCCGTAACCCGCGCCTTCGGTTTCCACGTCGCGCAGCGTGGTGAAACCTTGCTCCAGCGCCCGCCGCGCCGCCACCGTGGCCCGCGCTGCGCGCAGAGCGAGCGGCGCATTCAGAATGTTAACGTCGTACCCACCCTGTGCCGGATCTTCTCCCTGCAGGAAGATATGCGTGTGCGAATCGATGAGGCCGGGGAGCACTGTCGCAGTGGACAAGTCAATGACGGCAGCGCCGGTGGGAATCTTCGTGGAGGCTGCGTCAGTCACGCTCTCGATGCGATTGCCGTGAATGACGATCACCTGGTTATGCCGCGGCTTGTCCGACTTGCCATCGATCAGCGAGCCGGCGCGAATTACGGTCCAGGATTCGGAGACCTTATTTTGTTGTTGTCCCGCTGCGGAAATCACAACAGCCAGAAGAACGATCCACGCGTGAGTCTTCACAGTTCGCTCCGGGAAATTGTTCAGAGAATCGAGAACTGAGGAATTCTACGCTTACTTTTCGATGACGTAGGCATCGACTTCAATCTCGAGCAGAATTTCCGGCGAGATCAAAGCGCTTACTTCCACCATCGTGGCCGCGGGACGAACATCGGAAAAAAACTCTGCGTGAGCTTTGCCAACCTTCTCCCACTCCGCGATGTTGATTACATAGGTTCGAGTGCGCACCACATCCTTCATGCTGGCTCCGGCCTTGTGCAACGCGCTCTCAATGTTTTTCATAATCTGCACGGCTTGGGCGTAGACATCCCCGCCCACGATCTTGCCGTCTGCTCCGGTCGCCGTCGTGCCCGAAACATGCACGTGAGGCCCAATTCTGACCGCACGAGAGTAACCGACAATCGGCTCCCACGGTGCGCCGCTCGAGATGTTCATTCGTTCCATTGTGGTTGGTTTCCTCCCCAATGATTCATTCTACCGCTCTAACGGGATGGAATTAGCAGCCAACGCAGGAGTGTGCCAGCAGAAATAGGGTGGCAAACTCTGCGGCACCAGCGTCTTCTAACCATTAATGAAAAGAATGGGCCCGATATACAAAAGTCATTTGCTTTTGAGGCGCAAAAGGGGTAACTAGTTACTTAACACTGTGAGGGAGTGAGTTAGTAACACGATTCACAAGGGGGAAACAGATGATTCCGGAATCGCATCCACTGCGTCAGCTTTTCCAGGAGTTGGTGGGGCGGCATTATGCCGAGGAGATCGGCATCCGTGATCCGCAGGTCGTGGCTTATGTCTCGCACTTGCTCACCGAGTTCTGTGAAGCCGACCAGTTATTCAAGATTCACGACGCGGCGGATCGTCCTCTGAACGATCTGGGCGAAATGATGCTGGAATCAGATCCCATTTATGGACCTGCGCCTTCCTTCGATCGCGAGCGTCAGGTGCGCAAGCACATCGGCGACTACGCTCTTTTCTTCGCGGGGATGTTTCCCGAAAGCATCAACCACTTGCGGTTGCGCCATCAGCGTCTGGAGAATTTCGTGGAGTGGGTGAAAGCCGGGAAAGAAAGCTATTACATCGTGTCGAAATTCGAGCACTTCGAATATGCCAGAGTCGCCCCACTCTTTGCGAATCTTTCACGAGAGTTTGAAGGCTGTGTTTACGGCCTTAATATGGTGAAAAACGACTTGCAGGAGATGCAGCATCCCATCGCGCGCCGAGCGAACGAATTGCTGATGTAGGCTGCGGCTTTCATTTCTCGTTCAAGTCCGGCCGCCCACCGATGCGGTAAAAACTAAGCGTGCTGTTCCCCTGCGCCAACTTGCGCACCCTCCGCAGCGATTCAAATTCTGCTCCCAAATCAAATTTCTTGTCATGTTCCGCGATCACGAGAGACATCGCCCATACCAGCGAAGAATCGGCCAGCGCAGTCAAAGTACTCTCGTAGGCTTCGTGCATCCGATAAGGCGGATCGAGGAATACAACGTCGGCGGCCACATGTTCGCGCTGCAAGTGCCAGAGGACTCCCGCAAGATCTTCGCGCAGAATTCGGTAGCCTTCCGTGATTTTCAGGCTCTGCAGATTTTGCTCGATCACTTTGATCGCGAAGGCCGAAGTCTCTACGAAGAAAACTTGCCTGGCGCCGCGGCTGAGCGCTTCGATCCCCACCGCGCCGGTGCCGGCAAATAAATCCAACCATACCGTACCCGCGAGGGCTGCCGGATTGCCCGCCGTGAGCACATTGAAAAGCGTCTCGCGCAGGCGATCGGATGTGGGTCGGGTATCCTTTCCGTGTAGCGCCCTCAGAGGATGGCCCCGGTATTTGCCCGCGATGACGCGCATGGCTCTGTACTTTCGGTTACCGAGCCCAATATATCTGACCATGTAAAATAACAGTAGTAGTCAAAACCTATGAGAAGTTTTTCGGTTCACATGGGCCGGCTGTTCGGAGTGGAGGTTCGCATCCACCTGACGTTCCTGATCCTGCCCTTGTTTGTTTTCTGGACAGAGTACAGTGTGCATCCCTCGGCCAACGGGCCGCGGGACCTCGCGCTAGTAGGCATCGTGCTCGCTTGCGTGGCGGTTCACGAAATCGGACACATGCTGGTAGCCGGGCGCGCGGGATTGATTGCCAAGGCAGTCATCCTTTTGCCGCTCGGCGGTGTAACCGTGTTTGACGAATCGCACGCGGAAGCGCCGCAGTCCGCGACCGGAGTATGGAAGCGGGAAGTCCGCTTCGCTCTCACCGGCCCCCTGGTGAATCTTGCCTTCGCGCTGGTTGCTGCGGGCGTGGTCTACGCAGCTGTACCTGGAGTAAATCTCTGGCACTGGCCTTTTCTGACGTCAAGCAATCTGCCGCGCAGCCTGGTGGGGGCGAACATTTATTTGGCGGCAATAAATCTTCTGCCCGCATACCCTCTGGATGGAGGCCGCATTCTACGCGCTTACTTCGCGCGCAGCATCGACTCTTCCGCGGCCACGCGCCGTGCTGTTTCCATCAGCCATGCACTGGCCATGGTTCTGATGATCGCAGGTTTGTTTAGCAATACCTGGCTCACCATGGTCGGCGTCATTATCTTCTCGGCGGCGCAACTGGAAGAACGCGCGGTCATCTTCCAATCGGTGCTGGATAACGTGCGGCTGGAAGAAGTGATGCTCACTGATTTTTCTACTCTGTCTCCGGCGGATACTCTCGAAGACGCTCTGGATAAGGCAGTACATTCGCTGCAGGATGATTTTCCCGTGGTGCGCGGCAGCGACATGGTGGGCGTAATTTCCCGGCAACGCATTCTGGACGCGCTGCGCGCGGAAGGTAACGGATATGTTCAGGCCGTGATGAACAAATTATTCGAAGTTTCCCTGCGCCAGGAATCGCTGGCATCGGCCTTCCGCAAACTTACGGCGCGTAATCTCAGCATCATTCCGGTGGTCGAGGATCAGCGTTTGGTCGGCATTGTCACGCTGCAGAATTTAATGCACTCGATGTCTCTGCTGGCCGAGGGGCGAAAGCTGCGGCGGGATGGGTCGAACTGATAGGCGAGGTATGCGGGAGAACTCCAGGCAGGCACTTCGGCTTGCAGCGGTTAGCATTCTCTTGATTCTCGTCTTGTTTCCTTCCGCCACCATGGGACAGGAAGGTTCCTCTGCTGCGCGGATCTCGATGTCAGCGGCCGCTCCTTTCGCGGGTTGTTATGAGTTGCAGCTTGGGCGATGGTGGCCATGGTCGATGGGGGAAGACACGATATTTGCAACACCTCCCCGGCGCATCGAATTGGAACTTCAACATGGCAAGGATGGTTTCGAACAGAACGGTCTCCTCATACGAACGATTCCATCCCCGCAGTCCTCGCGTCGCAGTGCCTTCTG
>JBAVUV010000498.1:0-4600 GCA_049696955.1 Candidatus Sulfotelmatobacter sp.
GCTTTCGGTTTGGCCTGTTTGTCCCGTCGATTCCGCGATGAGAGGTGACGCCAGCTCAGGCGCTTTCTCGTCTTTCATGAATTCACCCCCTTAAGCCTGGCAAGGGAATGTCTTGCCGATGTCTACAGTTGGGCGTTGGATTCTCCACAGTGCTTTCGGGTTGGCTTTAATTCTGTTCGAAGGGATGAATAAATCGAAGAGCCAGAACACAAAACTCGGGGGCCTGCTTTGCGGCGAAAGGTTAAGCAGGCATTTTGAGGTAGTGCGGCAGAGTTCGACACTAAAATAATTTTGTATTCAGTTTCGGCGAGCGAGGGCCGTCTGGCCCGGTACCAGTTTGACTGGTCGGTCTTGGGACTGTATGCTTTTTCGGTTCATGTCCGTCATCCGCAGTATAAAGCGTGTGCTTGCCAAGAGTTTCCCGCGTACCACTCAGGGTTATCGGCGTCTAAAAGCCGCCGTTTACGTTCGATATTTTGGTCTGTTTCCCACGCTTGCGTCGGAGATTCGTGAATTCCGGCAGAAGGCGCATAAGGCTCATCGAACTAGCTTCGGGATGAACTTAGTCGGCCCGAGCTACTTAATTGAACCCGGAGTCGAAAAAGAAGAGATCGGGCTTATCGAGAAGAAACTGCATCAAATCGATGTCTTTGTGGATGTGGGCGCAAACGTTGGCCTGTATACCTGTCTGGCGGCGAGCAAAGGGTGCAGCGTTGTCGCGATCGAGCCCCTTGCCTCTAATCTTCGCTATTTATATCAGAACCTGAAAGACAATAACCTAAGAAGCGTAGAAGTTTTTCCGATTGGACTGTCATCGGCTCCGGGTCTGAGCAACTTAGGTGGCATAGGGGCTCAAGCGTCGTTCCTCCCCAATTGGGCAGAAGAGGGTTGGGGCTTCAATAAGCACATTCAAACTGTTTGCCCTGTTTCCACGTTGGACATCGTTTTGGGCAGCAGATTCTCCGGACGACGAATGCTGGTTAAGATCGACGTGGAAGGATTTGAATCTGAGGTTCTGCGAGGTGCCATCGCAACCCTGGATATGTCTCCGAAGCCAGTCTGGATTGTCGAGTGTTTTCTCGACAGCTTTCATCCCGGCGGCATGAATCCTCACTTTCTGGAGGTATTTACCGCCTTTTTTGAACGGGGATACAGGGCGCAGGTCGCCTCTTTAGACGGTGCCGTTGTGACTAGAGAAACTGTGTCTGAGTGGGCGAGGCAGGGGAGGGTGGAAAGCGGAGTGAATAATTTTTGCTTTGAGCTTTAGCCCCTGAGGATTAATTTTGGAGGCGCGGGTCGGAATCGAACCGACGCATAAAGGTTTTGCAGACCTCTCCCTTACCACTTGGGTACCGCGCCCCTTCTGAATACGTTAGCGTTCCAACGGAAAAAAGTCCATCTGCGGGAAGGGATCAAAAGAACTGGAGCGGGAGACGGGGGTCGAACCCGCGACATCGACCTTGGCAAGGTCGCGCTCTACCACTGAGCTACTCCCGCTCGACGAATCGATTATAGATGAGCCGTTACTCAGGGGCAACGGTTGGATGCCCATGAAGCAATCACTAGTGCGGTGACCATTGCGGATCTTCCTCCGGCGGCACGATATGTCCGTCGCGCATGTGGATGATGCGATCTCCGAACTTTGCGGCTTCGGGATTGTGGGTGATCATCAGCACGGTCTGGCCTAACTCCTGGTTGGACTGGCGCAACATCTTCAGGACGATGTTCGAGTTCTCAGTGTCGAGATTGCCGGTAGGTTCGTCAGCCAAAACTACGGCTGGTTTGTTAACCAGGGCGCGAGCCAGCGCCACACGTTGTTGCTCACCACCGGAAAGCTCCGATGGACGATGGGCTAAGCGTTTGGTGAGGCCTAACAAATCGCAGATGCGCAGAAAGAATGCCGGATCGCGGTCGCCATTACCGGAAATTTCCTGCGCGATGGCAATGTTGGAGCGGGCATCGAGTGTAGGCAGCAGGTTGAACTTCTGAAATACGAATCCAATTTTACGTTTGCGCATGCGGGTGCGCTCGGCATCGGAGAGCGTCGCGAAGTCATCGCCATCCATAATCACTTTGCCGGAATCAGCCCGGGTCAAGCCGCCGAGCAGATAGAAGAGGGTGGACTTACCGCTGCCCGAGGGACCGACGATGGTGACAAATTCTCCTTTTTGCACGCTGAAGGAGATGCCACGAAGCGCGGGGACGTCGATTTTCCCCACGCGATACGTTTTGTGTAGATCAATGGCCTCAATGAACGCGCCCATGCCAGATTCGATCTTACACGAGCCCGACCCTCAACTGCCCGGGACGCAAACTGCGCCCAGAACTGAGAGCAAAAGGAATTAAACGAAATTGTTCTCGGCGGCCTGGCTAACTCGGCAGCGAAGTGCCTTGGTAGCGCGGGGCCTGAAGCGAGGTCAGGCTATACCCATCTGACGCGCTTCCGGCGTGGAGCGCTGCATCCGCTTCGGCCCGCGCTTGCGCACGAGCAGCAGACGAATGCGCTCCAGAAGATCGGCTGGCGCATACATCCCCCTGGCGAGGAATACATCGGCCTGAGAGTCATGGTCATAGACGCGAACCTTGCTCGAAATAAGAATCGTCGGAACTTGGGGAGCTATTGCCTTGATTGCGGCGATCAACTGCGGCCCGTCCATTCCTGGCATCGCCATGTCTGTGACCACTAAGTCGATATCTCCCTGCTTGAACCGCTCCAGGGCGGGTTCTGCGCGGGAATAACTGGCCACACGATAGCCGCGGGTCTCCAGCATGATTTTGCGGTGGGAAAGCGATTGGTCGTTATCGTCAACACACAAAATCGTGCGCTTGGGTTTCATTCGCCGCCTGTTTTTCCGAAGGCGCTGTCGCAGAGCCAACCGGAATTTCTCTGTTCATGAAGGATGGAGAGCGAAGTGATGCTAACGGCAATGGTGAGCACTGTAAAGTACCGCCGAAGCAAATGGCAGCTTCTGGCCATTGACATTTTTTGCCTTGTTTGAAAGTTATGGTTTTGAGACGCTTGCACGGGTTCGACTAGAGGAAAACTTCTCCGCGCATGATTTCAACCGAGTGTCCTCCGACGCGTACGTTAACTACGCGGTTATCGCGTTGCGACGCACGAACGAAAATCCGGCTGGGACGTTTCATCTCGATACCCTGTTCGATCATCACGCGTTCATCGGACTGTGCCAGACCGTGCGCCACCATCCATGCCGCTGCACAACCGGCAGCCGAGCCCGTGGCAGGATCTTCGCCGTTGTAAAAAAGCATACGAGCATGCAGGCGGGCATCGCGATCGACAGTTTCCCGAGTGACGAAATAGAAAAACTTGCCTGCAGACTTTGCGAGATATTCGGCAGCGCCTGCCAAGTCGACCTGCAAATTCTGAATCACCGTTAGCGACTTGAGCGGCGTCACGGTGAATGGAACGCCAGTCGATACAGTTTCGATCGGCAGCGATTCGTCGAAGTTCTGGATGCTTATTCCAGTCGCCCGCGCAACTGCTTCGCGATCATGTTGCGTTAAGAAGGTAGGATCGATCTGTGTCATCTCGCCAAACGGTGGCTCTCCGGCGCGATCTTCGAAATGCACGGGTACTTTGCCCACGTTCAACTCCAGCGTAACCTGTGGCAGGCCACTTTCGCCGCGCAGCGCAAAAGCGGTTCCCAGCGTGGGGTGCCCCGCGAACGGCAGCTCTTCCTGCACAGTGTAGATGCGCACCCGAATCCCGTGTTCGCGTTCCGTGGCCACATCGCGCGGAAGGATGAAAGTACTTTCCGAAAGGTTCATCTCTCGGGCAATCGACTGCATTTCATGGTCTGTCAGTCTGCGGCCGTCAGAAAATACTGCCAAAGAATTCCCTTCGAGCTTTCGAGAAGAAAAAACGTCCCATTGCGCCATCGCCAGACGCCGTATTGGGTTGGTCATCGAGGTACCTCTAGCAGGGAATCACGGTGCAATCGTAACCTTATCGCGCAAGGAAACAGATTCGCCAGAGCGTCTTTCGATGCAAGAAAACTCTGAAAGCGCCCGGTGGACAACCGGTCACGGTTGACACGGTCCACGCGGACTTCTATCCTTACTACGTGTTTCGTACTTCCCACACCGGCGCCCCATGCTGTTGCATGTGTTCGCAGTCGTGTGGGTAAGGGATCAGGCAGGAATTTTTCCCACCCACCCAAATGAAGCGGGTGGGTTTTGTTTTTCATCGAATATTTCGAACGTAGTTGAGAGATTTGGCTGGCAATTTTGACCACGTAATCCACGAGGTGAGAAAGATGAGCACGGAGACCTTAACCGAAACCAACAATATTCCCCGCATCAACGACACGGCACCGAATTTCACCGCCGAGACCACGCAAGGTACGATCGACTTTCACCAATGGATAGGCGACGGCTGGGCAATTTTGTTTTCCCACCCCAAAGACTTCACTCCCGTGTGCACTACCGAACTTGGCTATATGGCGCGGTTGCAGCCTGAATTCGCCAAGCACAATACGAAAGTCATCGGCCTCAGCGTCGATCCGGTGAGCAGTCACGGTAAATGGGCCGCGGATATTGAGGAGACACAAGGCGCGAAAGTAAATTACCCCATGATTGG
>JBAVUV010000499.1:0-3351 GCA_049696955.1 Candidatus Sulfotelmatobacter sp.
CCTCGGATGATAACGCAGAGATAATGTGCTCCTGAACCGAGCGAGTCCACCGTGCTGCGCTCCCGATGTACCATGTTCCCGTGCACCCATTGGCAGAGCGCGTGTTGCAAGATATACGCCGGCAGGAATTGCTGCAGGCGGGAGACCGCGTTGGGGTTGCGGTTTCGGGCGGCATCGATTCGGTTGCGCTGCTGCGATTGCTGCTCGAATTGCGGAACGAACTCGGGGTCGTCGTTTCTGTCGTCCACTTCAACCACCAATTACGGGGCACGGAGTCGGACGCCGATCAGGAGTTTGTGGCGGAACTGGCTCGTGCGCATGGACTCGAGTTTTATTCCGCGAGCGGCGATGTGGCCCAGCTGGCCGAGGAACGTTCCGGCCTGGAAGCTGCTGCGCGGGAGCTGCGGTATGCATTCTTTGGGGAGCTGCTTGGATCAGAAGATGAATCGGATGATTCAAGCACCTCGGGGGTTAAAGCCCAAAATCTAGAGTCCTCTGATCGCAGCGCTGAAGGCGCTGCGCCACCCAAAGGCATCCCGCAGCGGCTAAAGCCCGAGCCCGTTGACGAGCTCATCGGCACGGCTGAAGCCGTGCCATTCCCGAATCCAACTCGCCTAACGGCTCAAGCCCGTCCCTTCCCGAACCCAAGTCGCCCAACGGCTGAAGCCCGTCCCTTCCCGAACCCGAATGTCTGCCCGGCTTCGGAGGCAAAGCTGAGCAAGATCGCCACCGGTCACACGCTCGATGACCAGGCGGAAACGGTGCTGATGCGGCTGATTCGCGGCACGGGCATGCGGGGGCTGGGCGGGATCTATCCGCGAATCCTGGTGGAGCATGACGATGGCGAAGGGCATGGCGAAATTATTCGGCCGTTGCTTGGTATTCGCCGGCACGAACTGCACCAATATCTGGCTGATCTGAGGCAGCCCTGGCGTGAAGACCCGACCAATGCGGATTCCAGGTTCACGCGCAACCGGGTGCGTAAGTTAGTACTGCCGCTGCTGGAGCGGGAGTTCAATCCCGCAGTGACCGAGGGTTTTGCCGAACTGGCGGAGATTGCTCGCGATGAGGAAGACTACTGGGAAAACGAAGTTGCTGGGTGGTTGGGAACGGTTGTGCAGTGGTCAGAGCCGGAATGGACGCGCGGGCTGCCGGGTTTCGCCGCAACACAATCGTTGGTGCAGATCAATCTGGCGCAGATCAATCTGGCAGAGCCCGATCCCGGCTTATTGAAAAGGATTGAGGAGTCGGAGTCAGCGGTAATGAATGCTTCGCTAAGCCGGCCGTGGCTGCTGACGGAGCCGAAGGCTGTACAGAGGAGGGTGCTGAAATCGGTCGGGGAGCAGGCCGGAATTCCGCTGGAGTTCAAACACATCGAGCAGATTCTTCGGTTCGCGGCGGAGGAGGGTCCGGCGGGAAAAGAATTGTCGCTTCCGCTTGGCTGGAAAGTCGTTCGCGAACCGGAGGCTATCGTGTTCGTTACTCCGGATCTGCGGCAGAGCCAGCGCGTTGCCGATTATGAATATGCGCTGCCGGTGCCCGGGTGCGTCGTGATTCCGGAGTTGGGGGGAGTAATCGAAGCGTTGCGCATTAGTTCGGAAGCCTGGTTGGCGGAGTATAATTCCGAGCAACTTCTTCGTGCGGATTTATTGCCGGCGCGGTTGACTGTGCGGAACTGGCGAGCAGGAGACCGTTTCTGGCCGGCCCACACGAAGGCTCCGAAGAAAGTGAAAGAGTTTTTGCAGGAGCAACACGTCGAACAGCCAAAGCGCAGGCTGTGGCCGGTCGCGGTGAGTGGAGACGAGATTGTGTGGTTGCGCGGCTTTCCGGTTCCTGCAAGGTGGCGCGCGGAAGCGGGGCAAGAAGCCGTATTGATCCGACAGGCGTCGGCGGCGGTTGACGAGGATGCGATCTGAAATCTGGTCGCCGATAATCTGATCCCGGGAGATGGGAGAGTTTACGATCCGGAGGCAAGCCACTTCATGGATGGTCTGAAAGCGGAGCCGCTTCGCCAAGTTATTGCGTCCGAACAGATTCAGAAACGCGTTAAAGAACTGGGCCGCCATATCTCCGACGACTATAGGGGGCAGACCATTCAAGCCTTGGCGGTTCTGGAGAACGCCTTCATGTTCATGGCCGATTTGGTGCGGGCGTTGGACGTTCCCGTAATCTGCCAGTTCATCAAGCCTAAATATAGTAAGCAGGCGGGAAGACAGGCGGGGGAGATTGTGGAGATTTTCTTCAGCCACGAGCCGGATATTCGCGGCCAGCATGTGTTGCTGGTCGAGGGATTGGTGCATTCGGGCGTGACCAGCGAGTTCCTCATGAACGACTTGCGAGCGCGCGGGGCTGCTTCGGTAAAGTTAGTAACGCTTTTGGATCGCCAGTCGGCCCGCCGGGTGGCTTTGCAGCCCGATTATTTCGGCTTCCTGGTAGACGAAGCCTTTCTTATCGGCTACGGATTGGGCGCGGCGGAGCAAACCAACCGCAATATTCCCTATCTGGCTGCGACAGCGGTCCCGCAGATGACTTAAGTCATGGAGAACTTGGCGCGCCTTTTTCTCACAGAAAAGGTAGAATAAAGGTTCTTAGGGATTTTTCTTATCCAAATTGTCCGGATGGCATCTAATTTGATGGCAGGAGCCTCGGGTCTAAGAGCGGTTATCGGGTCCCGGTTTCTCTAGGAGTGTCTTGGTGAATTCTACAGTCAAAACCGTAGCTTTCTGGCTGGTCATTGGTTTATCCGCTCTCTTGTTGTGGGAAGTTATTCAACAGGGTCGCGGTGGGCAGAAAGACAAAGAAGTTAATTTCACGCAATTTTTGAACGACGTGAACCAGGGCAATGTCCATGAAGTCACCATAGACGGCCAACAGGTCCACGGGAAGGCCCGCGACGGGTCGTCGTTCCATACCACCGTGCCGGCGAATTATCCCGACATGTTCAAGACGCTCAACGACAAGGGCGTATCGGTGAATATCAAAGATGTGAATAGCGGAAGCTGGCCTTTGCAATTGCTGGGAACCTGGGCACCGCTGATCTTGTTGGGCGCTCTGTGGTTTTTCATGATCCGCCAGATGCAGACGGGCGGAAACAAAGCTTTGTCGTTCGGAAAAAGCCGTGCCCGGCTGCTTTCCATGCAGCAGAAGAAAGTCACATTCAAAGACGTGGCCGGGGTAGAGGAAGCCAAGGAAGAGCTTCGGGAAATTATCGAATTTTTGCGCGAGGCGCAAAAGTTCCAAAAACTTGGCGGCAGGATCCCTAAAGGCGTGCTGCTGGTTGGTCCTCCGGGCACGGGAAAAACCCTTTTGGCTCGAGCAGTTGCGGGCGAAGCGAACGTTCCTTTCTTTTCC
>JBAVUV010000500.1:0-1806 GCA_049696955.1 Candidatus Sulfotelmatobacter sp.
ATCCTTGCGGCGTCCCGTGATGAAGACGTATGCGCCCTCTTCGACGAAGAGCTTGGCCGTGGCGAGTGCCATGCCGGACGTCGCTGCTGTGATGACTGCTACTTTTCCTTCGAGCTTTCCCATGACTATTCTCCTTTCATGTGTGCAAGGTTGGTGAGCGAGTCCGCTGCCGCGTCGCTATCGGCAGCGGACCGTAAGATGCTTGATTAGCGGAGTCCGCCGCCCACGCGAACGAGCTCTCCGGTAATCCACTTGGCGTCGTTGGAGGCGAGGAATGTAGCGACGCTGGCAATGTCGTCGACCTGGTCGATGCGACCGAGCGGCGTCTGTGCGATTACCTCCTTCTGGCGGTCCGAACCGGTGAAGCCCGCAGAGTGCAGGCCTTCGGTCTCGACCATCCCCGGGTTGATGGAGTTCACGCGGATCTTACGAACGCCAAGCTCCTTGGCGAGTACCCCGGAGATAGCATCCACTGCGCCTTTGGTACCGGTGTAGACAGTGCTATTTGGTGGCGTCAGGCTGCTGACGACAGAGCCGATATTAATGATGCTAGCGCCTTCGCCGAGGTGGGGAAGTGCGGCCTGCGTGGTCAGTAGGAGACCGAGCACGTTGATGCTGAATATCTTGTGGAACTGCTCTTCCGTGAAAGACTCGATCGGTGAAAATTCGTAGACGCCGGAGTTGTTGACGAGGATGTCGAGGCGGCCGAAGGTTTTAATGGCGGCGTCGATCAGGCCCCGAGCCTCCGCGGCATTGGAAACATCTCCACGGACGGCGATGGCCTCGCCACCGGCGCTAGTGATGGCACTAACGACGGCGTCAGCACCGGCCTTGCTGGAGGCGTAATTAACGATGACGGAAGCGCCTTCGGCGGCTAGCGATTTAGCTATGGCGGCGCCAATACCCTTGGACGCGCCGGTGACGATCGCGACTTTGCCTGTGAGCTTGCTCATACCTTTATCCTCTTTCGGTACCCATTGAACTTAGAGAATCTCGGGGCTGTCGCGCTGGGCCGCCCCGCACTCGCTTCCAGTGAGTAGATGGAATTGGACTTTGAAAAGATTCAGTAGTTCTGAATAATAGAACTATTGAACCGTTTTGCTGGAGTGGCTACTCTTACTGGCATGCGCCCTCTGTTCCACCCACGGATTGAGGAGATTACGGTAGAAGGAATTCTCCACGCCTTGTCTGACCCGGTCCGAGTGGCAATTTATGCGGACATCGTTTCGCAGGAGTGCTCGCAGAACTGCTCGACGTTTTTGACAGTCAGCGACAAGACGATCCCGAAGTCCACACTCTCTCAGCATTTTAGGGAACTGAGAGAGGCGGGGCTGATCCGTGGTGAGCGTCGCGGCGTGGAAGTCCACAACACCTCGCGTTGCACGGAACTCGAGCAACGCTTTCCGGGACTAATTCGGGCAATCGTCAGCGCCCATGACATCCAGTTGAGGGGCGAAGCGCACGGAAAGAAACGTGCTGCGCAGAGAATCGCCAGACGTGCACTGACGAATAAGTAAAAAACCGACTCTTTTCCCTGGATTAATCCGACCCCGTCATCGTGCATCGGGTACACCGGGGTGCGGCTCCTCAGAAAGCTCACTCCTTTAGGGATCATCGATATCGGGAAAGTCAGCTTCTTGTCAGCGATCGGTCGGCTACCCCTGGCGCGTTTTGTCGGGACTGGCTGAGCTACGGATAGGCCGAGAGCAGCTACTACGTAGTAGGTGTCGTTTGCGATGCCGCGAATCGCTCTATACTCTCGAGGCCCAATCCGCGTCGGAGAAGGATCACCGAGGAATTCCACCC
>JBAVUV010000501.1:0-4449 GCA_049696955.1 Candidatus Sulfotelmatobacter sp.
AAAAGTTCGCCGCATAAATAAATCCGGTGGCGTGCGTCTCAACTAATTTCTTGATCCGACCTTTCTCTGCGTACCAGCCGGTGGTGCCGACAACCATGTTCTTGCCTGTCTTGACACAGGTTTCGATGTGCGAGAGGACGCAGTGAGGAGCGGTGAAATCGATGACTACGTCAACGTCACGCAGCTTGTCCGCGGCGAGGGCTGCTCCTCCGGCGTTTTCTGCAGTCCCCGCGGCTTCAACGTGATGTTTGCGTTGGCTGGCGACCTCTGCCACCAGTAATCCCGTCTTTCCACGGCCCAGTACGAGGATGTTCATGGTCGAAACCTTTAACCGCAACGGCCCCGAGGGAGAGTCGCCGACGCCGCGAAGAAACTATGCGAAGACTTCGGGATCCAAATCCTGAAAAAATGTTTTGTGCAAACGCTGGACCACATCAGGCACTTCATCTTCCTCGATGACAAAGGTCAGATTAATTTCGGAGGCGCCCTGCGAGATCATGCGAATCTTCTTATCGGCCAACTCACCGAAGACCAGCGCGGCAACACCTGGTTTGTCGCGAAGGCTCTCGCCCACCAGACAGACAATCGCTTTGCGCCCTTCATACTTTACATCCGCCAATTTGGCCAAATCAGCGGCCAGCGCGGGGATTGCCTGATTCGAATCCACCGTGAGCGAAACGCTGACCTCCGAGGTGGAGACCACGTCGACCGCTACCTTGTGCCGGTCAAATGCTTCGAAGATAGCACGCAGAAAGCCGTGAGCCAAAAGCATGCGCGGCGCAGCCACGTCCACAATAGTGATGCGCTTCTTGGCCGCGATGGCTTTAAAAATGTTTTTCACCTGCGGGGCGCGGGTCGTAATCTTCGTTCCTTCGCAGGACGGGTTCAGCGAATTGAGCACGTAGACAGGAATATTCTTCTGGATCGCCGGAAGCACCGTGGCCGGATGCAATACCTTGGCGC
The DNA here is from genome assembly GCA_049696955.1 of Candidatus Sulfotelmatobacter sp. GTDB lineage: Bacteria > Acidobacteriota > Terriglobia > Terriglobales > Acidobacteriaceae > Sulfotelmatobacter. The sequence continues at coordinate 964 of JBAVUV010000501.1, forward strand.
CGAAATAGGCCAACTCAGCCGCCTCATCGAAGCTGATCACTTTGATGCGGCGCGCATCCTTGCAGATGCGCGGATCGGTGGTCAGAATTCCGTCGACATCGGTCCAGATTTCAATTCGTTCCGCGCCCAATCCTGCGCCCACAATGGCAGCGGAGAAATCCGAACCGCCGCGTCCGATTGTCGTGGTGATTCCGGCGCGGCTCGCTCCTACGAATCCACCCATCACTGGAACCTGGCCGGCATCGAGCAATGGTTTTACTTTCGTCTGCAATCGTTCGTTGGTTTCTTCCTGCTGAGGCACGGCTTGCATATAGCTACTGTCGGTCACCAGGACTTCGCGCGCGTCGACAAACTCGCTTTTCAGGCCCTGCGCAAAAAATGCCGCTGCCACAATTTTGCTGGAGAGGATCTCGCCGAAGGCGGCCACATGATCGGTAGTTCGCGGGGTTAATTCGCCGACCGCGGAAATTCCACGTAGCAGTTCGTCGAGCGCTTCGAAATCGCTTCCCAGTTCAGAGTGGAAGTCGGTAAAGAGCGCCGTGCCCAGCAATTCACTGGCGGTATTGTAGTGGCGCTCCTGCAGGGACCGGCAAAGCTTCAGAGCGGTTTTGCGTTCGCCGGCTCCCGCGGCACGAGCCATGGTGAGCAGTGTGTCAGTAACCCCGGCCATCGCGCTGACCACAACCACCGGGTGCTGCGTCAGACGCTCCTTGACAATGGCAGCTACACGCTCGATAGCGCGGGCATCTTCCACAGAAGTGCCGCCGAATTTCATCACGATCATCGGCGTAACTTCCTGGAGAAATTACGGGAGTGCGGCTCAGAATTCATTCTAGGAAGCGAGGTATCCCCTGGCCTTGAGCAGCTCGGCGTTCAGCACGGCCGCGCCTGCCGCTCCGCGAATCGTATTGTGGGAGAGCACGGTAAACTTCCATTCCAGTACGCCGCAGGGCCGCAATCGCCCGACGGCGGTTGTCATGCCGGCGCCCAAATCTACGTCGAATCGTGGCTGGGGACGATCCGGCGCTTCCATGTACACCACGGGACGCTCGGGCGCGCTGGGAAGTTTCAATTGCTGAGGCTCACTGCGGTAGTCGTTCCAGGCCGCGATGATCTCTTCGCGCTTGGCCTTCGTTTTCAAACGTACAGAGACTGATTCCGTGTGGCCGTCTTCCACCGCAACGCGGTTGCACTGGGCGCTCATGGCAAACGCGGCGGGAATGATTCTTGTCCCATTGACTTGCCCGAGGAGTTTTAGCGTCTCCTCTTCCATTTTTTCTTCTTCGTTACGGATGTAGGGAATCACATTGCCCAGGATGTCGAGTGAAGCCACGCCTGGGTATCCGGCGCCGCTGACGGCCTGCATAGTGACAGCCATGACCGCTTCAAGGCCGAGGCGTTGCTGCAGAGGAGCCAAGGCCAGAACCAAGCCAATCGCCGAGCAGTTGGGATTGGTCACCACATAGCCGCCGGATTTCTTTCGCCACGCTTGTACATCGATCAGCTTAATATGTCCGGCATTGACCTCTGGAATTACCAGGGGGACGTCAGACTGCATCCGCAGCGCGCTGGAATTGGACACCACGGCGCAGCCAGCGTCGGCGAAGCGAGGCTCCATCTCAGCGGCGATGGCGGCATCAAGGGCGGCGAAAATAATCTTGGGAGCGCCCTCGGGAGTGGCTGGTGAAACCTTCATCGCGGCCACGTTCGCCGGAATCGGCGTTTTCAAGCGCCAACGTGCAGCATCGGAATAAATCTTGCCTTCGGAACGGTCAGAGGCGGCCAGCCAGGCTACTTCGAACCAGGGGTGGTGTTCCAGCATCTGGATAAATCTTTGGCCGACGACGCCGGTAGCGCCCAGAATCCCAATGGGAATTTTCCTGCTCATATTTTGCGGGTCATAAAAGGATATCTGGAATTCTACAACAGGCGATGCTGGGATCGATTTGCCGAAAGTAACCGGCGTTCTAGTCCGAGAGGCCTGCATCAGTTGCGGCCCGCCGCAGCCTCAACAATTACGACGTCGCATTGATGGTTTTGGCTTTCACGAAGTGATCGACGGTCCGGACCACTTTCACTGTTTATTCGAAATGTAAGCGTGGAGAACTCAGTGAGAGCGGCGGCCACACTCAGTATTCAGAAGGGAACTTAGCCTAGCTCAGAAAGCCAGCAACCCCGGCTAGCTGGTTCTCACTTCTTGATTCCGACCTGGCTGCCGACCACATATTGATCGAGCGGGCCGAACTTGCGCTTCTCCGCATACAGCCGCCAGCGGCGGAAGAAAATGCGCAGACTCGCCATTACTGGAATGGAAAGAAAAATCCCCAGTATTCCGGCCACCTCGCCGCCCGCCATCACTCCGAAAATTGCCGCCAAAGGGTGCAGTTCAACGCTCTGACCCATGATGCGCGGTGAGGTCACATAATCCTGAATCAGCCGCCATACGCCCAGGAAAATTATCAGCCCGAGCCAGTGAGGGAAGCTTACCAATAGAGATACGCTGACGATGACGACCGCGGCTACCAGCGGACCCACGACCGGAATAAATTCAAGCAATCCGCCTAACGTTCCCAGCACCAAGGCATAGGGCATCCCCATCAGACCTAAGACGGCGGAATACATGCCGAGCGTAAGCGCAGCCAGGATAAGTTGCGCGCGGATAAAATGCGCCAGCATCTGGTTCAGATCATTGAGCACGCCCTGCAACAGTTCGCGCTGCGGCCTGGACTGTACCAGATCAAGCAGAACCTGGCTGAAGGATCGCCCGTCTTTCAGGAAGAAAATCGACAATAGGGGAACAATCACCAGCAGCCATGCCTGTTTTGCAACGTCCGCTACCCAGAGTCCAATGGCTTGGGCGAGCTTCGTGATTTCATCACTGTGGCTGGCAAGATAGTTCTGGGCCACTTCAACCAGACGGGCGTTCCAACCATGCTCTTGCCCTAGCTGCTGCGCGATCTGTCCAGAACTCAACCGGGAAAGAGCGGGGAGCGATTGACCTAAGCGTGCGCTTTCCCGTCCGATCCGCGGACCGGTGGAAACGAAGAACAGCACCACCAGCCCCAGCAAGAGCAGGTAGATTACGGCAATGGCGCGTCCCCGGCCGTGCAGCAGTTTCTCCAGGTAGGAGACCAAGGGGCTCATCAGGTAGGCAAAGAAAATCGCAAACAGGAACGCAATCAGAGTCTGGCGGGCGGCGTAGAGAAACCCCAAGCCCAGCGCGAAGAGCAGCACTGTGATGATAACCCGGGCCGTACGTCCATCTGCCAACGGCAACTAGTTTCTCCTATCAACCGCAAGTCGAATCCAGAGCGTGACGGCAACATCATTAATCCCGCACCACCTCAGTGTTATCGTCCAGGATTTGAACTCGCATCAGTTTGAACTGATCCTTGTCATCTACCCAAAGATTCCAGCTGAAAGCTTCGCCTTTCAGGTTCAGCCGCAGGAGTTCACGCTCGGATCCGCGTATCATGACCTTCTCTC
>JBAVUV010000502.1:0-6905 GCA_049696955.1 Candidatus Sulfotelmatobacter sp.
GGGTAACCTCGTGCTATACAATTATAGCAAGGAGTTTTTCTTGTGAACTTTGAAAACATACTCCTCGAAAAGAAAAACGCGATTGCTTGCGTCACCGTTAACCGGCCCAAGGTTCTCAACGCGCTGAACATGGCCACCATGGAGGAGTTGCGGGCGGCGTTTCATGACATTAAGAATGATGCGGCGATTCGGGTTGTCCTGCTCACTGGCGCGGGCGAGAAGGCATTTATCGCGGGAGCCGACATCGCCGAGTTGGCTAAGAACGATGCGGTTGCAGCCAAGGAATACACGCATCGTGGACAGAACGTTCTGAACTTGATGGAGAATCTGGGCAAGCCGGTGATTGCGTGCATCAACGGATTTGCGCTCGGCGGGGGATGCGAGATTGCTCTGGCTTGCACGATGCGGCTGGCCAGCGAGAATGCGAAGCTCGGGCAGCCAGAGGTGAAGCTGGGGATTATTCCGGGATATGGAGGGACGCAGCGGCTGCCGCGACTGGTGGGCAAAGGCCTCGCGATGCAGATGGTGCTCGCGGGCGAAATGATTACGGCGCAGGAGGCGCATCGCATTGGGCTGGTAAACGAGGTTACGGTGGCGGCGGAGTTGCTTCCCCGGGCGGAGGCGATTGCGGCGAAGATCTTCGCGAACGCGCCGTTGGCGGTGCAGTATGCGATGGAGGCAGTGAACAGGGGCATGGAGATGACTTTGAGCGAGGGGCTGTATTTGGAGGCGGTGCTATTTGCGGTGGCTTGCGCGACTGAGGATAAGAAGGAAGGGACTGCGGCGTTTTTGGAGAAGCGGGCGGCGGGGTTTAAGGGGAAGTAAGTAGGGGAAGTAAGTCAAATGCTTTAACACAGGGGACACAGAGGAACACAGGGTAAGTTCGCCACGGAGGCACTGAGTCACGGAGAAGAAAAATCAGGAAGACTTCGTTGTTGAGGGTGCGCCCGATCCTGGGATGCATGCGCTCGAAGGAACTTTGAGTGCTTGCGGCAAATGTTTTGCGATCGTTGCTTCGCGCTTTAATGCGTTCATCACCGAGCGATTGCTGATCAGCGCGATTGACGGTTTGGAGCGCTGCGGTGCTGAGGAAGAAGACATTGAGCTCGTGCGGGTGCCGGGGGCGTTTGAGATTCCGCTGGCGGCGCGGAAGCTGGCCGAAACTGGAAAGTACGATGCGATTATCTGTCTCGGATGTTTGTTGCGTGGGGATACGGCGCATTACGACGTGATCGTGAATGAAGTGACGCGGGGGATTGGTCAGTCGGCGCAGGAGACTGGTGTGCCGCATGCTTTCGGCGTGCTGACTTGCGAGAACCTGGAGCAGGCGATCGACCGGGCAGGGTTGAAGATGGGGAACAAGGGGTTTGAGGCGGCGCTGGCGGCGGTGGAGATGGCGTCGTTGAAGGAAGCTATTAGCGATCAGCATTCAGCTGTCAGCAAAAAGCAGGTTCCTCCGGCTCGCTCCGCGAGTCGTCTGAATGACAGACCTGAAAAGATGAATGACAAGTCCAAGGGCGTGAAGATCAAGACAAAGCGGCGCAAATAACCCTTCTGTGCAGTAAACTGAATCACCACCTCCACAACAATTTCTTTATGGGCACTCGGCGTAAATCCCGCGAATTGGTTCTGCAGATGTTGTTTCAGGCGGACATGGGGAAGCAGACGGTGGACCACGTGCAGAGTACGTTTTGGGCGGAGCACTCTGGCACCAGCGCGGATGTCCGCGGGTTCGCGGAAGATCTGTTTCGCGTAGCGACCGATCGCGGGCCCGAGATCGACAAGCTGATCGAGCGGCATGCGGAGCACTGGCGCATGGAGCGCATGGCGGCGGTGGATCGCAATCTGTTGCGCGCGGGAGTGGCGGAGTTTCTGGCTTATCCGGAGACGCCGCGAGCGGTGGTGATCAATGAGTCGCTGGAGATTGCGCGAAAGTTTTCCAGTTTGGAATCGGTGCAGTTCGTGAATGGCGTGCTGGACAGCGTGGCGAAGGAATTGCAGAAGCCGGCGTAAGTACCTCAGGGGCTAAAGCCCTCTTTACCGGAATATTCGAATCGCAGCGCTGAAAGCGCTGCGCCGCCCAAATCAAACCCAGCGCCTAAAGGCGCATCCAGGTCTACCTGTTAATTGCAGCATGCCTGAAGGCATACCCTGATACGAAGCCGGGCTGATCAATCCCGCAGAAACATTCGGCGTTCACCAGTCCGGCGTGAATGGTTGCGACGGAAGGTCAACCTTCACCATTCCGACTAAGAAGTTCCACAGCGAGACTCCCGATCGCACCTAAGGCTGTATCGCCACCATGTTGAGGTTGCAGGAGTATGAGTTGTAGCAAAAGTTATTCGACGAGTTGGGGAGTTGGAAGAAGGGGACTTCCATGACGTCGGTTGCCGTATTGGTGTCCAGTTCGTGCAGAATTCCGTCAGTCCCGGCCACGTAGAGATAGGTGCCGTCTGAAGTGATGTCGGCCGCTACCGGCGCAGCGCCTCCATTCAGTGGGATCGCGCTGACGGATGAAGTGACGAAGTTATAGATCAGAACACCCTGGTCGCTGGTGACAATGTAGACTGCAGCGCCGCCTGGCGCGACGAAGAAGTTAAGAGGATGGAAAGTCCCCCGCTGAAGACTGATGTGAATGGGACTGAAGGCAGTCGACGTAGCGACGGTTTGGGCGAGCGCTAGCTGCTGTGCCGGGCACAGTGCGCCGGGAGTAGAAGTCAGCGGAATTGTCGTAGACGAGGTCGCGATGACATCGATGCCGGTGTTATCAAGTCCCAGGAAAACGTCGAGGTTGGCCAAGTCACTCTGGCTGAGAAGCGGAACTGTGGCATTACCCATGGGGGCGCTGACGGCCGGGACCATTTTGATCAATGTGGGCGTCGTTGGCAGCCCGGTGAGCGTTAAGCTAACCGGCGAGTTGTTGCACGTGTTGAGGACGTCGATGTTCGAGGTGGCGCTTCCGCCTGCGACGAAAGCAAAGGCGCCGGTGGAAGAAAACGCAATCGAAGTGGCTGGGGCCGACAGAGGAATCGTCAAAGGAGCCTGCAGAGTCGAGTACATGTATAAAGTGTTGCCGCCATTGCCGAGGATGAAAGCTTTCGAGCTATCCGGGGAAAATGTCGCAGTGGTTGCGCTGTTGATATACAGAGCCGTGGTGACCGCGGCTGAGGCGGTGGTGGTGTTGACGACGTAAACCTGATTGGGAGTAGAGATTGTATCGGCGAATACCGCCAGATTGCCATTGGGCGAGACCGCCAGGACTTTGCCGGTCACAATCCCCAAAGTGCTTGCTGGATTGGGCAGAAACGTAAAAGGGTTAGTAGTGGACGACCCGAGGTTCGCGGTCGTGATGAGGAATGATCCGTACTGGCTGCCGACGTAGGCCTTGTCTCCCGCCGGGTCGAATATCAGGGAATTAGGAGGTGCAGGCATCGAACTGGGACTGGCCGCAATGTTTTTTGCAGTCGAGATATCGTAGAGCGCGACGGTGCATTGAGAATTGCTGTAACAATCCTGACTGGTCGCCAGGACGCTGGTCGAGACCGGAACGCCCGAGACCAATCCGGAAATGGAATTGACCGGATAAACCGGTTGCGGAATGTAGGGTGCGGGAACGCCGGCCGGATTCAGTGGGAAGCCGATGTTACAAGTGGGCGGGCTGCACGAGGCGGTGATGGCCGCCGTGCCAGGTTGCGCCGTGCCGATTGCGCAACTTGCCACGCCGGAGCATCCGCTGGACGCCGTGGGAGTGGTGGTCGTGGTGGTGGTTGTCGTCGTGCCAGTGCTAGCCGCAGCAGCGCCAGCGGTAACCGCAGCGGGAGCGGAAGAAGTCCAGGTGAGCGGGGGTTTGGGTACGATGCAGCCTTGGACGTCGACGGCCGTCGCAGTGATGGTCTCCGAAGTCCCCTTGGTGGCGATGAAGCTGGTCTGGCCGATGTTTTGTGAGCCGTTCGAGCCCAGCTGCAGGCTGATGCACTGCACCGGGCAAGTCTCTGCGATGTAGGGTTGGCTGAATGCGCCCGAGGCTGAGGCGACCACCTGGGTCTGGCCGGGCGCGTTGGGTGCCACGGTCGCCTGATTGGTGATGAGGTTCGAGGAAGCACTCACAATGGGAGTGATCGTAACGACGCTCAAATTGGCCTGGGTCCAGGTAAATGGCCCAACCGAGGCGGTGATGTCGACTCCCTGGCTGTAAGCCGTGGCTTGTAAGGTTTGCTGCTGATTTTGCGAGAGGCAATAGTTGGCGGCGCTGCTATTAAGCGGGATATTGCAAGCCAGCGGGAGTGCGCTCTGCGCAGGGCACGCGGGCGGCAGAGAATTTACCGGAGGAACCACGCTGATCTGAACGTTGTCGATGGGAGGATGGACGAAGACTGTGGTAGGTGGGCTGATCTGGCCGAGGGCTGAAGCGATCACCTGAACGGTGCCCGATCCAGCCGGCGTGCAGACGTTGTAGTACGGGGCGTTCCAGGTTCCAGCGCAAGCGAATCCGCTGGGAGAGATGGAGAGGATTCCGGGAGCGCTGTCGGGAGTTAAAGAGTAAGTGAAGGCCGGCGAGATGGTTGCATTTGTGCCGTTCTGGGCGCTGGCAGTGAAGGCGAGTGTGCTTCCCCACTGCAGGGAAGCGCTGATCGAAGGATTCAGAGTAATCTTTGCGGGAAACGGGTTCGTGGCCGCGGGTTTGTGTCCTCCGCAAGCTGGCAACAACAGAAAGAAAAAGACCGTAATGACAACCCCCGCCCACTGAACGCAGCCGAACCTTCCCATGCAACCTCTCGTCGCCCCACGTAGCATCCGCGCGGCGAGCCGCTCATTTAATAGTGAAATTGAATTGGAACGGAAAACTTTTGTAGTGTAGAGGCTGCAGGCGGATTCAGCAAGCTGGCGCGCATCTCCACGATATGGTTATTCCGCATTTCGAGTGGGATGCAAAAACATGGGTTGACGATGTTTCACCCGAGTTGCTATAGTAGTTTGGTTCCGCGAGTTAATCCAAGCTTGCTGTAGGCTGTGAGTTTTGCGGAGTACTGCGCAGAATTCCGGTTGAGCTTTTGAAATGCGTTTCCAAATTGATTCTTAGTTTGGAAACTTTCCTCGCTGAAATGTTCCTGCGCTGCCTTTCGCCCTCGGGCATCTGGTGCGAATAAGTTGCAAGCATCGGCGGTCTGCGGAAGGATATGCAGGACAGAGCTGGCGATACGGAGTACCCCCGGAGTTTTGGCCGGGTGCCACCGTCGACAGTTCAAACCTAGATCGGGAACCCAAAATCTCTCTCCGTGGGTTGGTGTGCGGCGAGAAGCATGGTTGGCCACTGAGCCCGCCAGCCCGGATCATGTAGTCAAACCGGGAAAGCGATGATGCTGCGCGCGGTAATCGCGCTGCGCGGCGTTCGGTGCGAAGGGTGTGAAGAAGGAGCGGCAAAGAGTGCCTACTTTTAATCAATTGGTGGCGAAGGGCCGCAAGCGGCCGCGGTATAAGACGGCGAGTCCTGCATTGCAGGGCTGTCCGCAGAAGCGCGGTGTGTGTACCCGCGTGTACACCCAGACACCCAAGAAGCCGAACTCGGCGCTGCGGAAGGTCGCACGTGTACGTTTAACCAACGGAATTGAAGTCACGACTTATATTCCCGGCGTCGGCCATAATCTGCAGGAGCACTCGATTGTGCTGATTCGTGGTGGCCGCGTGAAGGATCTGCCGGGCGTGCGTTATCACGTGATTCGCGGAACGCTGGATGCAGTGGGCGTGGCCGGCCGTCAGCAGGGACGATCGAAATACGGCGCGAAGAGGGCGAAGAAGGGTTAAGAAAACAAGTTTCAAGGGTTTCGCAGGTTTCAAGGTTTCGAGGTGACATCGCCGAGAACATTGAAACATTGAAACCTCGGAAACTTTGAAACTTTGGAGTTTAAATGCCTCGTAAAGGACATACAGCAAAGCGGACCGTGCCAGCCGATGCGGTTTATGGCTCGAATCTGGTGACGAAGTTCATCAACTCGATGATGTGGCAGGGCAAGCGCTCGACCGCCGAGGGAATCTTTTATGAAGCGCTCACCAAGGTGCAGGAAAAGGGCGGCGACGAGGCTTTGAAGTTGTTTACCAAAGCCGTCGAGAATGCCAAGCCGCTGCTGGAAGTGAAGACCCGTCGAGTGGGCGGCGCGAACTATCAAGTGCCGGTGGAAGTGAATGCCGACCGGCGGACCTCGCTGGCGATCCGCTGGTTGCTGACTTATGCGCGCGGACGCGCCGAGCGGGGCATGGTCGACAAGTTGAGCAATGAATTGCTGGACGCTGCGAATGGAAAAGGCGCGGCCATCAAGAAGAAAGAAGATGTTCACCGTATGGCCGAAGCGAATAAGGCTTTCGCACATTACCGGTGGTAGAAGAACAGCTTTTAGCTCTTGGCCCTTAGCTGAACCTGGGCGGTTTGGCTAAAAGCCAAGAGCTAAAAACTAATATTTCGGAGCCCAGAAAGAGTTAGAGAGTCGTGCCTAGGACAGTCCCATTAGAACGCTGCAGGAACATCGGCGTCATGGCCCACATCGATGCCGGTAAGACCACTACGACCGAGCGCATCCTGTTCTATACCGGAAAGACGCACCGCATCGGAGAGGTGCACGAAGGCACTGCCACCATGGACTGGATGGAGCAGGAGCAGGAGCGCGGCATCACGATTACGTCGGCCGCCACGACCTGTACTTGGCGCGATATTCGCATCAACATTATTGATACGCCCGGCCACGTCGATTTTACCGCCGAGGTGGAACGCTCGCTGCGCGTGCTCGACGGCGCTGTCGCCGTGTTTGACGCGGTGCACGGGGTGCAGCCGCAGTCGGAAAAAGTCTGGCGTCAGGCGGACAAATACGGCGTTCCCAGAATCTGCTTCATCAACAAAATCGATAAGATGGGTG
>JBAVUV010000503.1:0-3285 GCA_049696955.1 Candidatus Sulfotelmatobacter sp.
TATAGACACGAAAGCGACCGATAAGTTGCGTTGGTGAAAATATCAGCCCATTTTCACCGAGACGCGCGAAGGAATACCTGAACCGGTGTAAAATTCCGTCGCAATGACCACGCCTGCCGCACAAGAACTAATCGAACGGGATGACCAGGACGAGCGGGAGCTCGCGAAGAAACTGGCTGCCGCTTGTATCACGCACAGGCTCGGGCTGAAAAGCATCGACTACGTTCGCAAAACATACTTGAAGGGTAACCATGAGGTTGGGTCAGTTTGGATCGAACTGGCGCGCCAGGCGAAGAAGATCCATCCAACGATGGACCTGATGGACTTACCGGTGGGGACAAACCTCAAACAGTGACCGGCGTCCTCGACTAACTAGCTCCAGTTCCCCAAGTTTTTCGATGTCTTTTCCCCTAGTGAGGGATAGAATGTCTGCCAGTCGGGATGTGTACAAGGCAATGAAAGGGGTGCACGCACATGAATCGGATATTCGCTTTTGATCTGAAAACGTTGAAGCGTGTGTTTCAGCTCGTCGGCCTGCTGACGGCGTTTGCCTGCAGTTCCTTTGGTAGCTCAATAACATATACCTACAACATCTTTGACAGCGGCACGATTGGCTTTACATCGTTTGGGGATGTGGCTATCACGATCTCGGGTGTTGGCAATACATCCAACATCCAGCCGGGGTTTGGCGGATTTTATGTCGATTTAAATTCGGCTTCAATCACGATTGCTGGAGTCGGCACTTTCGAGTTCACCACCCCGACTGCTTTCTTCGCCGGCGGCAAAACGGTCGCGTTTTGCAGTTCCCCCGGCTGCACTGATCTAGTCCTCGGTCCGAAAAGTCCAGCATTTTCCTCGTGGGCCCTGAATACTTCGATTGGACCAATCACAGGTCAAGGACAGGTTCTCCAGTGGACGCTCACGTCCGTTCTCACGAGCGGGGGCGCTGTGGTGCTAGGCGATTTGTCAGCCGCTGATACGTTCTCGGCCCGATCGTCGGTTCCTGAACCCGGGGCCCTTCTGCTGTTAGCAACCGGGCTTCTTGGGATAGGCCGTCTCGTGAAGGGGAAAATTACTTCGTAGTTGGTAGGGCCGAATCCGACGGTTCCTCAATAACACAAATCCGCGCGGACTTCGGAGCGGGGCGTCCGCCGCCGGCGAATCCTGTGTAGCCATGATGATGAAACCCGCACCTTCGGCTACTTTCCCGAATCCTTTCATCACATCGCCAACCGCATTGAAGCCCTTACTTGTCTTGACACGCCTTCGATAATCGTGATGTTGATCTCTTCGGGTGCGACCTTCCTGGTAAGGCCTGCCACCCGCTGCTCGTATGAAGGGCCTACGGGATCATGGTACTTGGCCTGATTGCGCCATTCAGCGATTTTGCGAAACAGATCACTCCCTTGGTTGCGGATGAAGACCTTCAGCTTGTTCCGCTGGTCCACGATCCAGCGGGCAACCTGCTCCTCTTGCTTTCCGTTTTTTAGCATTGCTCTTCCCTCGGAAAGCAGCTTTTCGTCCCCTTTTCTACATACCTCGCGGAGGGCGTTTGCCTGATCGCCTAGTTGCCCTAAGTCGAGGCCGCTGATCTGGGAACCGTCTGATCACCGTAGAGTTCAGTCGCAACCACTTGGTCAGTGACCGGACCAGAGAGAATCCGAGCATTCAAAGTATTGCCGATGGGCTCAAATTTGCACAAGTTGAGAAGTCGATTCTTAAACCATCGGGAGGGCAGGTTTGAGCGCCGATTGAAGCAGTATTGAACCACATTCGCATTGGGTCACCAATGCCTTACGCATAAATAAGACGGACATGCACCCGTTTTCACCTTTTCTGCATGGCAATCGGGCGATGTGACCGGGTACCCACTGGCATAGACGGCACGGTAACTGGATAATTCGGCCCCACCCCTCCAAACCCAGGATTTCGTTTAAATAGTCCAACAGGAGCAATGTTGCCTCTAGCAAAAGCTGAGGCGAGAAGGGTTGAGGTTCTATGTCACTGAAAGAACTGCGAAAACTGAGCGGCCTGACTCAATTTCAACTGTCTCAGCGCTGCACTAAAGTGAGTCGAATGAGGCTAAGCCTATCGGAGTGCAATCAACTAACGCTGCGCCAGGATGAAGAGGAGGAACTTCGGGCGGTGCTGCTGGAGATTATTGCGTCACGCAACGCTCAACTTAATCGCTTGCTTTCCAGGGAAGCGGTAGCGGTGTGAGGATTAACGACTTCAGAAAGTACCTGGCAGAAAAATCGTCCCCCGCCATGACGACGGAGGACATTTTTGGCGAATACCCATGCGTTATGGCAAGAAGGTATCGCCCAAAAAGCTACACCAAGAGTGCGCCAGTGCGCAAGGGTCATCGCGGGGGAGAGCAAAGCGCTAGCAGTTTAGATCAAAAAAACAAAGTGGCGAGAGCCCGGTCAGGGATGCCTCGCCACTTTAAGGAGCCAACAAAAATGGAACTGATATCTGAGCAAGAACATAAACCGCCAAACATCGAGTCGTCAAGGGGAATCGCAATTCGCGACCTCGCCCTGCAGGCGACCGCGTCACTCCTCCAAATCAAATTGCTGTTGATGCGAACTGATTATTCCGCGGACAGCTTGCTGCGTAGTCGGTTGAGGCAATTGCGCAAAGTGGCCGAGTCGGTCGCCGCTTTGAGCGGCGCAGAGGAATTAATCGGGGATGTGGCAAAGCGAGAACTGGCGGTAATGGCTGCGAAGCATGGGTTACCGATGCCAGCGATGGGGGATGGACTGTGAACCCGTCAATCGAAAAATCCTCCCGCAAGAATCAACGCGAGCGACTTCTTCACCTCCTCCAGGGGGCCAAGGGTCGCGAAGTCGGCCTACCAGAGATTTTGTCGCTCGGCATCGCGCAATACAATTCTCGACTGCTCGATCTCAGAAGGGAGGGCCACAGCATCAAGAATCGAACTGAGCGACGAGACGGCAAAATTTATTCATGGTTTCGCTTGATGAAACCCGAGCCCATTGAAAGAGAGAACAGTGCGACCAGCGTGCGCCGCCCTTCTGTTCAGCAAGAATCCCAAGCGATATTCCCGCAGTTTGGAGACTTGGCGCCGTCGCCGGAAAGGTATCCGGACTGATGAAACCGCCTTGGTTCAAGATCGACCCCGCCCAGTTTCTTTGTGACGCGCAGGTAGATGCCATGAGCACTGTTGAGCTTGGGGCTTGCTTCCGTCTCATGTGCCGTCAGTGGATCGACGGTTTTATCCCGGACGACGCGCATTTATTGGCTCGATTATGCCGACTGGAT
>JBAVUV010000504.1:0-25921 GCA_049696955.1 Candidatus Sulfotelmatobacter sp.
CTGCAACTCTTCTTCATCATGTACTTCGCACAAAACATCCAGCTCGCGCGAGAGCGCGGCACGCGCCAATTCCGTCAACTCCATCTGTGACAAGGCCGCTACGATCAGCAACACCGCGTCCGCCGAATTCGCCCGCGCTTCGAGTAACTGAAATTCATCCACAATGAAATCCTTGCGCAAGCACGGTATCTTGACTGCCGCGGAAGCGCTCCGCAGATTCTCCAAAGAACCCTGAAAAAACTCCTCATCCGTCAGGACTGAAAGCGCAGCCGCGCCCGCCTCTTCGAATTCCTTCGCCAACCCATCCACAGAAAACTCTGCCCGAATCAATCCCTTCGAGGGCGACGCCTTCTTCAATTCTGCAATCACGGCTACGCCAGATCGGCTTTTTTCCTCGAGCATCCGCCGAAAGCCTCGCGGCACATGCCGATCTGCCCGTTCTTCCAATCCTCTAATATCAGTCGCCGTCTTCGCGTCAGATACCTTCCGCCGCGTGGTCGCGATGATCTGATCGAGAAACGTGCTCATACGAGGTTTCGTAATTATAGAGGACACGGGCTTCACGCATTTTCCTCGCGAAAACTTGATATAAAACAAAACCTCCGCCGACCTTGCGGACGGCGGAGGCCGAGGTTTGAGCCGCGTCAGACTTACTTCACAGCTGCTGCGGGCTTAAAGGCATCGGCGAACGCTTTCCCGTTCGGCGTTCCCATACCGGTTACGTTGTCCCAGCCGACCTTGGTATGCAGCGCCGTCGAACTGGTGCAGGGCGTGCCGTCAAAATCACTGGCGGGTAGCGCCGAGCAGTCCATGCCGAACGAGATCACCAGCGCTGTTTCTTCTATCGAAGGATAATCCCATATTGCGCTGATGAAGTTCGCCGGCGTTGCAGGCGTTGCACCACCCAATACCTGAGCGGCGGTGTACTTATTGGTTCCGGTGGACTCCACAATCGAAGCCTTAACATTATTCTTGGAGGTCACAGGAACAATGTCAGTGATCGCTCCCTTAGGCATCGAATACACGTATTGAGCAGCCTGGCCGAGAGGCGCGCCCGCTTCCTGGTTGGCAATTGCCCAGAGTCCGGCGAACATCGGGCAGGCCACGCTCGTCCCTCCCCAGACTTGCCAAACCCGCTCTGGGACCTGGCCCGGAACGCTGATTGCAATCACCACTCCGGTGTAAGGGTCTGCCAGCCAGGCGATATCGGGAACCTGCCGATACTTTCCAGCCAGATTTTTCTGGAACACAGGCTTCGGGAAGCCAGCCAGACAATCTCCGCTGCTATCCTGCACAGCGCAGTTGCTTGGCCCACCGCCTGCTCCAGCGTAGAAGCCGAAATCTTCCGGCGGATCGGGTACGAATCCCGCTTCAGCCAGCAGAACCTGGTTGTTTCCCCACCCTGATTGCCAGGCGATGGAGTTATCCGCGTTCAGTGCCAGACTTACTCCGCCGACGGCGGTCGCCCACGGCGAATCCGCGGGAGCGTTGACAGTGGCGGGAAGTCCGTACGCAGTATAGTCACCATCATCTCCCGAAGAGAAGTTGGTGGAGATTCCCGAGAGTGCCGCGATTTCGGAAATCAGGTTTTCGGTCGCGAGTTCAGAAGCGGGTGTGAGCGACTCCACGGAACCGTAGCTACCCGAGACGGAGTTGCCTAATCCGTAATTCACTGCGTAGAACTCGGCCTCATTTACATCCTGGAAGCTGGCGGAGGGCGGAACCACGAGGTCGATGTTGGCGCCGGGGGCGATTGCATGCGCCCATTCCACATCGATGTTGATTTCCGTCTGATCCGCAGCAATGCATAGACTCGGCGTCGGAGTGTAAATGATGCTGAAATTCGACGGCCCCAGCAGCGGCAATCCAAACATTGCTGAAAACGCGTTGGCATCAGCCCGAATGGTTGAGGAACCGCACCAATCCAGAATGACAATCGTCTGTCCCGTACCGGTGTATCCCTCTTTGTAGAGGCTGGTCAGATTGTATGCAGTCTGAATCGGCTGTGGCGTGTAGCCGCAACCGGCGCTGGTCAGGCTCTGCAGATTCAAGTGATTGCCGGTGTAGGTGCCGATGGGCAGCTGGCCGTCGTTGTTGGTAGAAAACGTTTGCGAGACCACGCCATCGAAACAGTCAGAAGAATAGAAGCTTGAATCCGCAGGCGAAACCGCCGCTTTCGTTAACAGAGATTTCCCTGCAGGAAGATTCGCTCCGCGTTGCATGGCCGGATGTTCATACTCGCCAGAGTCCAGTCCTGAAATCGTACGTACCAGGGGACTGGCGGCTCCGTCAACGTACGGATCGCTCGCGTTGGCCCGGATCGTCTTATTTCCCACCTGATAGTTGTTGAGCTGAACGTGAAATGCTTTTTCCACGTCTCCCACCGTACCCTGTGCGCGCACAAAGAAATTGTTTTCGCCTACCTTAACTACTTTAAGGCTGTGCGATTCAAAAAACGTCTGTACCGTTTTTGCTTCTTCGGCCGTCGGCGCAAAGCGCGCCGCAATCTGCGACCGGTTCAAAAAGTGACGGTAGTTGGGCGAGGTTCGATCGTACAAGTCCTGCGCCGCCGCATCCATCTCTGCCCCGTTGTGTGGGTTCAGCCAGATGCTCACTTCAATAGTCTTCGAGGGATCTTCCGTCCCCAGGTTTTTCGCGGTCTTCACGTAGCCAGGTGTATTGTGTGCGATGAACTGTCCGCTGGCCGCAGCGGCCGGCGGAGCTACGCATAACGTTAGGGTCAGCACAACAAGGCTCAGGCCCATTGCCATCGTTCGGTCGAAGTGGGCTGAGGGGTAAGACTTCGGTTGCTTCTGCATTGTTCCTCCTGGACTTTGCCTTGCAGAACCTGGCGAGACGGTCTAGGCCACCCGAGATGGCCCGAACGCTAACCACCGTTGGAAGGGGCATCGCGAATTACAATTCTGCTGCCGGAATCCAGTGTCGCCGTGCGAGTCCGACGATTTCTGGACCCTTCCCCAAAGGTCACGACATCCTAATGGCTGCGCTCCAGAAAGACAATAAGTCAGGAGATTCTTTTTTAGTTCCTGGCTGCGCAAGATTTTGCACTTGGGGCTGCTTTGGAATTCTTCTTACTGGCAGATGCTCTCGATCTGCTTGTAAGGCTTCTCGGCGTGCTCCGGATACTTGATCCCTTTTACCTGCATCATCTGGTCGAGGAGCGTGCCGGCGTCATGCAAGCCGATGTCGGGATCGCTATCATAGGCTGCATCGCTTTCCGCCTCTTCCAGCGTTACCAGCTTGAATCCCTTCTTCTTCAGCAGATCCAGCGCGTCGGGCAAGATGGTGCTGCTGTAGGCGCCCAGATGCATGAGCAGCACG
This sequence comes from Candidatus Sulfotelmatobacter sp., assembly GCA_049696955.1. Lineage (GTDB taxonomy): Bacteria > Acidobacteriota > Terriglobia > Terriglobales > Acidobacteriaceae > Sulfotelmatobacter. Next base: position 3,343 of record JBAVUV010000504.1, read on the forward strand.
TAATTGATATCCCGGCCATAAATCAGCTTTGCCTGCTCTCGGCCAAGATCGAGAAATTCGGAGGCCGTGCTCAAATAACTCGAGTGCAACCACTCGATCGATTGCCTATCGCCTTTCGCCACACATCGGGCATAGGCGGTGTTCCATAGATAATCTTCCCAGTCGAGAGTCACCTGCGCGATCCTGTAGCCGTGCGCCTTCAAGTACGTCCTTATTGCACGGCGCTTTTCCACCGTGTCGCCTTCGTGCAAATACGGATAGCGAAACCAGTGCCATATATCCTTCGACTCTCCGCCTAACAATTCGAGCGCCGGTTCATTCTCTTCGATGTCGCGCTCGAAAGCCTCAGGCGGATTTTGCTCCAGATCCATGTGCGAGTAAGTATGGTTTCCAAACGGTTCAGCCGCTGCCCACACCTGCAGAGCCTCTGCGCCATCTTCGCTTCCCTCCAGCTTTTTTGCGTTGATGAACCCATACACCGGGGGCACGTGCCGCTTCTTCAGGATTTCCAGGACATTCTTAGTTGTCTCGACCCGGGTCACTCCCGGAGGAAGTGACCCGTTCAGCGGCAAATCGTCGAGCGTGATCGCAAGCTTTTGAGCCGTTGCCGTCGCGTTAAAAGCCGAAACCATGGCGAACGTAATCATGAAGATGAGAGAAAATGCGCACAGAAACGGGGAGCAAAGAACGCTGTGGATTTTTTTCATCCCAAGAGTGTACTTCACGCTTCAAGGGACAATGATTTAACGAAGGGATAATGATTTAAGGAAGGATGACGGCCGCGCCGTCGATAGCATCATTCTTGACGGCAGCCAGAGCCTGGTTAGCCTGTTCGAGGGGAAAAACCTTAACCTTTGGCTGCAGCTGAATGTCCGCCGCGATCTTTAGAAAATCGCGGGCGTCCGCTCGAGTCGTATTTGCGACGCTGCGAATCTGGCGCTCGCCCCAGAGCAGGTGGTCATAATCAAATTCGGGAATTCGATCCAGATGAATCGCATTAATGGCGACGATGCCGCCCTTGCGCAAGCTGGCGAGCGCGGCAATCACTACGTCGCCGCTGGGCGCAAAGGTTACTGCACGGTCGAGTTCAACCGGAGGCTTGTCGGTTTCCTGGCCCACCCACTTCGCGCCTAAGGAGGCCGCCAAGTGGCGATGCGAATCGCCGCGAGTCGAAACATAGACATCACAGTTCCACGAACGTAGAACTGCGATCGCCAGATGCGCGGACGCGCCAAATCCGAATAGTCCAACCCGGTCGCCCGGTTCGACACCAGCCACGCGCATGCTGCGAAAGCCGATGATGCCGGCGCACAAGAGAGGCGCCGCGTGCAGGTCGTCAAGTTCGGGAGGGAGCCTAAACACAAAATCGTTCCGGGCCGTGGCATATTCGGCATAGCCGCCATCAACGGTGTATCCAGTAAAGACCGGCGAGTCGCAAAGATTTTCCAGGCCACGGCGACAGTACGGACAATCTCCATCAATGCCGCCAATCCACGAGACGCCAACGCGCGTGCCGAGCGGCAACTCGGCGGTGGCGCCATCGATGATATCTCCTACGATCTGGTGCCCTGGGATGAGTGGGCTCTTTCGTTGTGGCAGCTCCCCTTCGACAATATGCAGATCGGTGCGGCACACGCCGCACGCGCGAACTCGGAGAAGTACCTGATTTGCTGCAAGCTGTGGCCTGGCAGTCTCTTCGATCTGAAGAGGTTGTTTAACGGTCTTGAGGATGGCGGCTTTCAAGCTTGGCTGACTAGTGTGCGACGTGTCGCAGATCTTTCTGTAAGATAGCGTCACTTTTTCATAATTCTCAATACAGCTTACGTTGTAGGGACAGAAAGCCACTGGCGCGGCGATTCCCGTCTACGGCCCCGGCTATAGCGGACGCGTCCCATCTTGGTAACTACAGTAACTACCCTGCACAATTTTTGTTGCACCTTAACATTCCTGCAATGTTCGGCATCTACCATATAAGTAGGAGATCGCCGCTATGGGTTCAGCACGCGTTCCGAAATCGCTGCCGCTGCAAGTGGCCGCAGTGTGTTTTCGGCGGCAGGGCACCGCAGTGGAGTTCTTGCTCGTGAACACCAACGGCGGAAATAAGTGGACCTTCCCTAAGGGCTCTATCGACGCGCATCTGTCGCACAGCCAAGCCGCCGAGCGCGAGGCTGCAGAAGAAGCCGGCGCGCTGGGCACGATCGAACCTCGGCACTTTCATCTTTATCTTCACTCCAAGGGCGTGTTCTGGCAGCCGGGCGGCGTTCAGGAATTTGTAGTCAAAGCTTTTCTGATGGAAGTGCACCAGATGCGCCGCGCCGATGAACCGATGCGCAACCCAACCTGGTTCAGCCCGGAAGACGCCCGCCGCCGTTTGTCCAAAGGCCGTGAAGTGAAATATGCGCACGAAATGGAAGCTGTGATTGATCGGGCTCTGGAGCGCATTCAATTCCACAGCGAGTTGTGGGGCAGGTATCCGGAGAGCCGCAACGGGCGCACCGCCGCGCATTCCTGATTCATCCACAATCCCTTGTCATGCGGGAATAAACATCCTCCGCTTTTTGTGAGACGATGAATCCAGCCCATGATTCAGCTTTCTGCTGCCGGAAAACGTTTCGGCCACAAACTTCTTTTTGAAAACACCGACTGGCTGATTACGCCACGCGACCGCATCGGCCTGGTGGGGGCGAATGGCACCGGCAAGTCCACGCTGATGAAGATTCTCGCCGGCCTGGACACGCTCGACTATGGCTCCCTCATCGTTGCTAAAGGCACCACTGCCGGATATCTGCCGCAGGATGGGCTCACGCTTTCCGGGCGCACCGTGTTTGCCGAATGCATGGCGGTGTTCACCGAACTCCACGCCATGGAGCGGGAACTCGAAACCCTGACTCACCGGATCTCCGAACTCGACCACACCAGCCCGGAGTATGCCGAGGTGGCCGACCGCTATCACAGTCTGGAACACGAGTTCCGCACTCGCGACGGCTACTCGATCGAAGCCGAAGTCGGACGAGTCTTGATGGGATTAGGCTTTCGCAAAGAGGACTGGGAGCGGCAGACCGACGAATTTTCCGGCGGCTGGCAGATGCGGTTAGCGCTGGCCAAGCTGCTGCTGCAGAAACCAAATCTGCTCCTGCTCGACGAGCCGACCAATCATCTTGATCTGGAAGCCCGTAACTGGCTGGAAGAATACTTGCACAACTATCCGCACGCCTTTGTGCTGATCTCGCACGACCGTTATTTTCTCGATGTAACGGTCAACAAAATCGCGGAAATCTGGAACAAGCGTTTCTGGTTTTATACCGGCAATTACGACAAGTTCCTGGCGCAGAAAACCCAGCGCAACGAACAATTGCAGGCTGCCTACCGCAACCAGCGGGATCGCATCGAGCAGCTGGAAGTATTCATCAACCGCTTCCGCTACCAGGCCACCAAGGCGAAGCAAGTGCAGAGCCGCATCAAGGAATTGGAGAAGATAGAACGGATCGAGGTCCCGCCGGAAGAGAAGACGATTCATTTCTCGTTTCCGCAGCCCAAGCCGAGTGGCCGCATCGTGGCCGAGTTTGAGAATGTCGCCAAGGTTTATCCGGCCACAAAAAAGACCGAGTCCCGGACCAGCGCCGAGAAGGAAGTTTTTCGCAACGTCAATTTCATGATCGAGAAGGGCGACCGCATCGCGCTGGTCGGCGTAAATGGAGCCGGAAAATCAACGCTGATCAAACTGCTGGCTGGGGCGGAACTCCCGACACAGGGCGAATTCAAGCTCGGGCATAACGTCGAGGCCGATTACTTTGCCCAGGACCAATACAAAGAACTCGACGCCGGCGCACGAATGATCGACGATTTGGGCGCGGCCTCCCCACACTCGACGCAAACAGAATTGCGCAGCCTGCTCGGCTGTTTTCTATTTTCCGAAGACGACGTATTCAAGAAGATCGGAGTGCTCTCCGGCGGTGAACGAGGCCGTTACGCTCTCCTGCGTCTGCTGCTGCATCCGGCAAATTTCCTTCTGCTCGACGAGCCAACCAATCATCTCGATCTCCGCGCTAAAGACGTCCTGCTGGATGCGCTGATGGATTACACGGGTACGGTGGTTTTCGTCTCGCACGATCGTTACTTTATCGACAAGCTAGCTACGCGAGTCTTCGAAATCGGCGACGGAAAAGTCGAGGTCTATCCCGGCAATTACGAGGATTATCTCTGGCGGAAGCAAGGCGGGAATATCAAACAGAATGAGGCGATCCGCCAGCAACTAAAAGAGGTCCAGCCCGAGCGCGAGTCGGCTTCGAATGGCAATGGGGCTTCGTCCGATGCCGCGCCTGCAACCAAAACAAAGCGTTTGAATCCCATCAAGCGCAAGAAGATGGAAGATCGAATCCGCGAGTTGGAAGGCGAAATAAGTCGCGCGGAAACCTTAATCGCGCAGCACGAGACGTCACTCCAGGGTTTCGTCAGCGCCGATGAGAGCCAGCGCCAGGCCCAGGAACTCGAGCGGCAAAAGGCCGCGCACGCAGCCTTCCTCAAGGAATGGGAGGATCTGAGCGAGTCTTTACAGGATGCGGTCTGATGGTCACCACCCCTGCCGCAACCGTACAGCCTCTTCCGTAATCTCGGAGGATGACTTACCTCTGTGCGATATTCAGATTGGCCAAAGGGACAGGAACCAGCCGGAGGCCCAAGATCCCAGACCACCCGTACCGGTCGGCGCCGCCAGAGTACACGGAACTCGGCAAAGTAATGCGCCGCGGCGGGACAAAAAGGAAGGTCGCATGCTCCAGTCATCTGAGAACTCTTTCGGCGTAAGGTCCACTTCGCCGGCCTCCAACCCCAACTCTTATAACCCCGTCAAAACCACCACCGCACCCGTTGAGCAGGCCACGATCGGACGGTCACTCGTCATCAAGGGCGAAATCAGCGGATCGGAAGCGCTCTATATCGATGGCCGCATCGAAGGCAAGATTACACTGGCTGACAACCGCCTCACCATCGGCCGCAATGGCACCGTGCAAGCGGACATCGTTGCCCGCGAAGTTGTGGTCATGGGCAAAGTGACTGGCAACATCGAATGCAGCGACCGGGTCGATATTCGCAGTGAAGGTGTGGTCAACGGCAACGTTTCCACGCACCGCATCAGCGTGGAAGATGGCGCAGTGCTCAAGGGCGGTATTCAGGTTAAGAGCGGAGAACAGAAACAGCAGAACCAGCCCGTGCAGACGAAAGCTCCGGAAACACCAAAGCCAACCGCTGCAGAGCCGCAAAAGGCCCTGGCAGCCACTGCCGGCGCCTGACAATTGCCGGCGCCCAACATCGGACACAGACCGACAGCACGATAAAAAGGCCACGCCCGAGCGTGGCCTTACGTTTCTGCTAATCGCCGCCGTTCGCAGCACTTCCGGACGATTTCCCACTCCCTCCGAAATACCCTCTTACTTTTTCTCTTTCGGTTTCAGATCAAGCGAAGCCGAATTCATGCAATAACGCAGCCCGGTTGGAGCTGGACCATCTTCAAACACATGCCCCAGATGCGCTCCGCACTTGGCGCAGCGGGCTTCAGTCCTCGTCATTCCGAAACTGTGGTCTTTGTGCTCTTGAACCTTGCCCTCGTCCGCCGGTTTGAAAAAGCTCGGCCATCCCGTGCCTGAATCGAACTTTGTCGACGAGTCAAATAACGGCTCCCCGCAGCAGACACAGTGATAAGTTCCCGCGTCTTTGGTCTTCCAGTACTTGCCGGTAAAAGCCGGCTCCGTTCCCGCCTCGCGGGTTACGTGATATTGCTCCGGCGTGAGCTGTTGTTTCCATTCCGATTCGCTCTTTGCCACTTTTTCTGCCATGAATGTATGCTCCCAGGTAAATTGCCTGTTCTTTTATATTTAACAACAATTAGATGCTCCGTTATTAGATGTTTCATGACCATAAAAGTGACGAACCGTCTTTGCACTGTTTCGATTGTGACATCCGTCACAATCGAAGGGTGATATCCGACCTTGCCGTATATCTCTTCCGGAATTAAATATGTTGAAACGTCTGCGAGTCCCTCCGGCCCGGCATCGCCTCTCAAGGGATGCCGGGCCTTTTTGATCATTTCGGAACTTCTTCTCCAATCTGGCGGTACCTGCTCCGGAAAAACAGCAGCGGTTTACCCTCCCGCACAACCACGTCTTCTACCTCCGCGATGAAGATCGTGTGATCGCCAGCATCCTGAGCTGTTTGCAGCTTGCATTCCAGATATGTTAACGCTCCATGCAATACGGGCGTTCCATGAGTAGTCCGATCAAAGCGGGCCCCAGGTTCGTCGACCTGTTCCTCTAGCGGCGAAGCATAGTATTCGGAAATCGCCCGCTGATCTTCCGCCAGAACATTGATACCGAAGCGTTTCCGGGCATGTAGATGTGCGTGGGTACGCGCACTCTGATCCACGCAAACCAGCACCAGCGGAGGATCGAGGGAGACGGAAGCGAAGGCATTGGCGGTCATGCCATGAACCTCGCCATCAAGGTCTACGGTGATGATAGTCACTCCGGTGGCGAAACTCCCCATCGCCTTTCGAAATTCGGCTGCACTCAGGCTCATAGCGCTAAGGCGGTTTTGAGGCCGCGACCGCCTACATTAGCACGGCGGCGGCTCGCTGGGGTCAATGGGCGACATCGCTTGCTTATGACAGTTGAGCACGAACAAAGCGGTTCCGCTGATTTCGCGGGGACCTGGGTTGTGTGGGCAAAACAAACCCATCTACCTACGATGAAGCAGTCTGGAATTTTCCACTCTTCAGTAGATACCCGGCAACACCCTAGCCGTTTGTTGAGCGTAGACTTCATACTCGTGGCCAAAAAGCTTGTGCAAGTGTGCCTCTTCGAGCCGAACTTGCCGCAGAATCAGAACCCACCACGGCACTACCAGCAACCATCCGACCGCGCTCGCAAACACCAGCGCTACAGCAATCTTTTGCATCATTGCTCCCGCATAATACGGGTGCCTGATGCGCCGAAACGGGCCGGACTGCATAAGCGTCGGTCGCACACTTTTGTCGGCAAATGCGGTTTCGAGGTACCGCTGGGTCCACTTCAACCAGCCTGCAATCGCTAGGTACAGCAGAAGTCCGCAGGCCTGTGCGCTTGGCCGCTCAAGGCCAGGCACCAGGTGCCAATGTCCGTAATCGAGAAAGACTGCGAGATCGGCTATTGTCAGCGCAAACGCCCAATTTACCCAACCTGGTGCCGCCGTACTCCCCCAACGCTCTCGTTGGCTCTCGCCGGGGAGAGGCCTCGCCTTTGATCGGCTCAGAATCGAGCGTAACAACGAGATCGTGCGTATTAGCAGATACCCGCCCGAGAAGACGTCTATCCGCGACCATAGCGACGGCTTCCCCCATTGAATAAGGCAAACGAACATCGCCGCTACATATCCAATCTTGAAAAGGAGCCAAGGAGAAGTCCGTCGACGGGGCTGTGACACCGGATTGCTCGGCGCTGGGATTGTGTCTGCGGACATCGAGTCACTCATAAGGAACAGTCGAACCGCGAAAGAGTTTAGCATGTCAACTGACGTAACATCGCCGTTACACGCATTCACCTCTCTGCCAGAGCCGGTGGCAGCGGGCGGCTTGTATTGACTCCATCGACCACTGGCACTGTTGTATGATTCGATGCATCAGCACCTCTGCGGAACCGAACAGTGCCCCTTACTGCGATCAGTCCGATTCGCGATTCATCCTGTTCTGCGGAACTCCGCGAATTACCAATGGGATCGCCAATCTCTCGCGGCTTGGCTCTAAGGCTCATCCGCTGCACTAACGATGACCTTCCGGCGCTGCTCGCCGCCGCCCGCACGGCAAAAGAAAACTTCAAGCCCGGCGTAATCACTTACTCGCGCAAAGTTTTCCTGCCCCTTACGAATCTCTGCCGCGATTACTGCGGTTACTGCACCTTCCGCCGCGATCCCGCGGACCCCGGCGCGCATACGATGACTCCCGAAGAGGTTTTGTCAGTGGCCCGGGCCGGTGAAAAGTTGGGATGCACAGAGGCTCTTTTCAGCCTGGGCGATAAGCCGGAGTTGCTATTCCCCGAAATGCGCGACACTCTGCGCCATCTCGGCTATAAATCAACCCTGCATTATCTGGAAGCCATGTGCGAACTCGTATTGCGCGAGACTTGCCTGCTGCCGCACCCAAACCCGGGATTGCTTAGCGCCGAATGGATTGCCCGTCTCGCCCGAGTCTCGCCCAGCATGGGGCTAATGCTTGAAAGCGTGAATACGGACCTGCTTGCTCCCGGAGCCGCGCACGACAATGCTCCGGATAAACTCCCGGCCAAGCGCCTGCGCACCATTGAAGAGGCCGGAAAGCAGCGCGTCCCTTTCACCACTGGGCTACTCATTGGCATTGGCGAAACTCCCGAAGACCGCGTGGAGACACTGCTCGCCATTCGCGACTTGCACGAACGCTATGGCCACATTCAGGAAGTCATCGTCCAGAACTTCCGCGCCAAGCCCGCCATACCCATGGCTAACGCGCCCGAACCAAGTCAAGGCGAGATGCTGCGCGCCGTGGCAGTAGCCCGATTGTTAATGCCCAACGTCAATATTCAGGCGCCTCCCAACCTCAATGCGCCGTATTATGAGGAGTTACTGGACGCTGGCATCAACGACTGGGGAGGAATTTCTCCGCTGACTCCCGACTATATCAATCCGGAAAAGCCATGGCCGCATCTGGAGCAATTGCGACTCCGCACCGAAAGTAAGGGATTCCAGTTACGCCAGCGGCTACCTATCTATCCAGAATTCCTGCCCTCGGTTATGTCGAGACCTGGAGTTCTTTCAGAGAAGCTTGTAGACGCTCGCGACCGCGAAGGCCTCGCTCGAACCGGGAGGGCGGCATGATCTGTGTTCTCACCGGCGGCACGGGCGGAGCCAAGTTCGTTGATGGCCTGCGGCAAGTGATTCCCCCGGAAGAAATCACGATTGTCGTCAATACCGGCGACGACTTGCTGTGGTGGGGACTTTATGTTTCCCCAGACATTGATTCCATCACTTACGTTCTCTCCGGTTTGCTCAGCCGCGAGCGCGGCTGGGGCGTACGAGGCGATACTTTCTTGTGTCTCCAAGCGATGGGACAACTCGGTGAGCCTACATGGTTCCATGCCGGAGATCGCGACCTGGCGGTGCACCTGCTGCGCTCCCGCCTCCTGGCCGAGGGCAAAACGCTTTCCGAAGCCACATCGACGATCAGCGAAAAGCTCGGCGTAAAGCCGCGCATTCTGCCCATGAGCAACTCCCGCGTCGAGACTCGCGTGGATACTCCTTCCGGCGAGTTGAGTTTCGAAGAATATTTCGTACAACGCTGGTATCAGGATCCGGTGAACTCGGTGCGTTTCGCCGGAGCATCTGACGCTGAGCCCGCGCCCGGAGTCATCGAAGCCATCGTCTCCGCCGACGCTGTACTCATTGCTCCGAGCAATCCGATTACAAGCATCGGCCCGATTCTAGCGGTACCCGGAATTCGCGAGGCGCTGGTGCGGGCGCGCGGCAAAGTTGCCGCTGTCAGCCCAATCGTGGGGAACGCTCCGGTGGCAGGGCCTGCCGGTATTTTGATGACCGCCATGGGATTGCCCTGTTCGATCGCGGGCGTGGCCAAAGCTTACGAAGATTTTCTCGATCTGCTAATCTGCGACACGCGTGACGCCCGAGGCGCGATAACGCTGCGCGAAAACGGTTTGCGAGTGCAGTGTACTGAAACCATCATGCGCACAGCCGAGGACAAGGCCGCACTCGCTCGGACCGTGCTTTCCTTCGCAATGGAACGGCCGTCCTCTGATCGCTCTGTTTCCGACAAATCCGCTGCGCGTGCCACCGTCGACCAGCCGTGATCCTCATTCCCGTCAAGAATCTTTCGGCAGCAAAGCAGCGGCTAGATGCGGTATTGGATCAGCCCACACGCACGGAATTGGCCCAAGCCATGTTGCGTGACGTTGTGACCGCACTTGCCGCGTGGCCGCGGCGCCCAGCCTGTGCGCTTGTCACCAGCGACCCGTTCGCGCTGGACCTCGCGCGCCAATACGATTTCGAAATCATCCCGGATCCGGCAAATCCTGGGGAGACTGGCGCAATCGAAATGGCGACTCGCCTCTGCGTCGAGCGCGGCATTGACAACACTCTCGTCATTCCAGCAGACATCCCTCTGATTCAAGCTACGGAGCTGGAACAGATTTACGCCGTGGCTCCGGACGAAGGTTCCGTGCTGGCTGCAGCTGCTGATGGACGCGGAACCAACGCAATATTCCGGCGCCCCGCCAATTTGTTTCCTCTGCGCTTCGGGAACGACAGCTTCAAACCGCACCTCGCCGCGGCACAAGCCACTGGAAAACCTTGCCACGTTTTGCAATTGCCAGGCATTGCGGTCGACGTGGACAATCCCGAAGATTTGCAGCAGCTTCTTGCACATGCGGGCGAAACTCGCACCCAGACACTACTTCGCCGCTGGACGCTCGAAGGCCGCTTGCCGGTCACGAAGGCGGAGACCCAGTGAGCGAGCCACAACACCAGCAGCGTAAAACTTTTGTGCAGCCGCGCGCGAAGAAGAAATCAAACGTTCGGCCGTCCGAGATACGCCTGATCCCAATCCCTCTAGCCGAAGACATACAACCCGGCGATTCCTTGCTGGAGAAACTCACGGCGTCAATGCAGCAACGCAAGATTGCATTTACACCCGGCGATATTCTCGTCGTCAAGCACAAAATTGTTTCCAAAGCCGAAGGCCGCATCGTCGATCTCGCGACGATCGATCCTTCTGACGAATCGATCGCCTGGGCAAAGAAATATAAGCTGGAGGCACGCGTCATTGAACTGGCGTTGCGAGAAAGCCGCGCAGTTATCCGGCTCAAGAATGGCGTGCTCATCACGGAAACGCAGCATGGATTCATCTGCGCCAACAGCGGGGTGGATGTCTCCAACATTGACGGAGGCCGCCACGCTTTGCTTCTGCCCGCCGATCCCGACCGCTCGGCGAGAAAGCTTCATCAGAAACTGAAGAAGCGCACTAAACTCGCTATCCCCGTTCTTATCACTGATACGTTTGGCCGTCCGTGGCGCGAAGGCCTTGTCGATTTCTGCATTGGCATCGCCGGAATGAAAGCGCTTCGTGATGATCGTGGCCAAAAGGATCCGCACGGCTATACTTTGCAGGCCAGCCTTGAAGCCGTCGCCGACGAACTCGCGGCCGCCGCAGGTCTGGTCTGTGGCAAACTCAACCGGACCCCAGCCTGCATCATTCGCGGATATCCTTACGAATCTGCTCGCGGCCGCACCCATGACATGCTTCGGCCCGCGGCCAACGACTTGTTCCGCTAATCCTGTTGTGCCAAACCCTCGCCAAAGTCAGCCCGCAGGAGTAATTTGGAATGGTAGAAAGTCCGGAGGAACCGTGGCACGCCCTCTTACAACATCGGAGCTGGAAAACTTCCCTTCGCTCGATTGGTTCGACGTCGCCCCAACACTCACGCCCGCCGTCCGCACTTCTCTCGAGAGAATTCTTGAAACTCAAAATGGCGACGTTATCTCGCAGCCAGACGCTTACGAGCTCGCCCACGCCGATGGTGATGACCTGCTCGGTCTGCTGGCTGCCGCCAATATGCTGCGCGCCGAACTTTCAGGCAACCTGGTCACCTATGTCGTAAATCGCAACATCAACTTCACCAACATTTGTTTTGTCGGCTGTAAATTCTGCGCCTTCAGCCGCGGGCCCCGCGAATCGGATACTTATTTTCTGGAGCCCGCTCAAGTCGCGCAAAAGGCCGTCGAGGCTTGGCAGGTGGGCGCGCGAGAGGTTTGCATCCAGGGCGGACTGCCGCACGGCCTGCCTCCGTTTTACTATCGTGACATCTTGCGGGCGGTGAAGAGCGCGACGCCTGGTATGCACATCCACGCATTCTCTCCGATGGAAATTGTTTACGGCGTGGAGCTCACTGGCATGAAGCTGGCCGATTACCTCTCGATGCTGCGCGACAATGGTCTCGACACGTTGCCCGGCACCGCCGCCGAAATTCTCGATGATGAGATACGGCACATTCTTTCCGCCAATAAGCTTTCCACGGCGCAGTGGATCGAAGTGATCCGTACCGCCCATCGCCTCGGCATCCGCTCCACTTCCACGATGATGTACGGACATACCGAGACGCCCGAGCACTGGGTTCGCCAAATGTATCTTCTACGTGAAATTCAGGACGAGACAGGGGGCTTCACCGAGTTTGTTCCGCTCGGATTCGTGCACCAGAACACCTTGCTGTTCCATCAAGGGTTGGCTCGAACCGGCCCCACGCTTGCCGAACATCTGAAAGTTCACGCGCTATCGCGCCTGCTGCTCGCCGGATCGATCAACAATATTCAAGTATCTTGGGTGAAGTTGAATCGCCAGCTTTCGCAACTCTGCCTGCATGCGGGCGCCAATGATTACGGCGGCACGCTGATGGAAGAAAACATTTCACGCGAGGCCGGAGCCACGGCTGGCCAGTACACCAGCCCGGAAGATTTTCAGTCGTTGATCCTGGAAGCGGGACGGATCCCCGCCGAGCGCAACACGACGTACTCGCGTATCAAAATCAAGCTGCCGCTGGAGGAGTTCACTGCTGTAGAAACCCTGGAGCCGGAGTTTGCCTGATTCACCGCCAATCGCCATTCTGGGTGGAACTGGGCCCGCGGGCATGGGGCTTGCCCTGCGTTGGGCGCGCGCCGGAGAAACCATCATCATCGGATCGCGGGATGCACAGCGAGCCTCGGAAGCCGCCGACAAGATCAAGAAAAGTGCCGGAGAGCGCGCCCAAGTATCAGGCATGGAAAACAGCGCAGCTTGCGCTGCTGCAAATATTCTTGTGCTCACCGTCCCATTCGAGGGTCAGGCCGAGCTGCTCAAACAGCTCAAGCCCGCGATTCTGGCTGGCAGCATTTTGATTGATGCCACCGTCGCCCTCGCCTCCAGCGTTGGCGGGCGTGCTTCCCGCACCCTCGGCGTCTGGCAGGGATCAGCGGCGCAACAAGCGGCTGAACTTGTTCCGAAGGGAGTGAGCGTAGCCGCCGCGTTCCATAATCTTTCGGCTGAACTTCTCAATGGAAACGAAGATCTCGACTGCGATGTCATCGTCTGTAGCGACGACGCTGCCGCCAGCCAGTTCGCTCGGACTCTCGCTACAAAGCTTCCCGGAGTTCGCGCCATCGATGGCGGCAAGCTGGAAAATGCCCGCGCCCTCGAACAGATCACAGCCCTGCTGATCGGCTTGAATATCCGCCACAAAGGCCACGGCGGCATCCGCATCACCGGACTGCCGCCGCAAGCCTACCAGTAATCATCCAGTTCGATTCTTAGAACGAATACTTCAGCGAAAATTGAATCAGCCGCGGCGTGCCCACGGTTGAAGTGATCGGCGCAGATCCTCCGCCGGTGCCGCCCACGATCGGCGACACGGTCGTCGCCGCCGGAAGCGCGAACGATGGGTGATTGAACAGGTTGAAAAAGTCCACGCGGAATCGGAGGTCCTGTCGCTCGGCCAGCCTGAAGGACTTGTCGAGAGTGAAATCAACGTTTTTCTGCGGCGGTCCAATAATGCAATTGCGCGGCGTGTTGCCGTAAACCGTTGCATCGCTGCTGGTACCGTTGGAGAGCGTTGCCAGCGGGTCTGGTGTATACGCCAAGGGATTCACCCAGTTCGCCAGACGCGACTCTACGCTGCCCGAAGTTGCAGCACTGGCGCAACTGGAGCCTGGAGTGAAGGTCGCCGTAGAGGACGGAGTGCTGGCCAGCGCGTATGCGGAGCCTCCCGCCGGATCATAGATGGTGAACGGCGCCCCAGATTGCAGGATCACGACACCGCTCGTCTCCCATCCACCCAGCACTCCTCTGGTCAGGCCGCTGGCGCTGGCGAAGAATGGCAACTGATAAACGGCGCTGGTCACAAACCGTTGTCGACGGTCAAAATCGGACAAACCTCGAGATGCTGCCGCGTCGGTTTGATTATTCACCCGGGTGAGAAAAGCGACGGACGCAGTAGAAACGTCATCAATTGATTTGGACCAGGTGTAGGCGCTCTGGAAATACAAACCCTTGCCGAAGCGGTGGGCCAAAGTTGCCTGCAGCGCGCTATAGTGCGAATCGGAGTTTGGAGCAAAAGCTTCGAAATCTGCTGGCGCGATGCCCAGATACGGAGCACGGGCTGAGGCGTTTTCGACGGTTGAATCCACGACCGTGCACGACAGGGCCTGGGCCTGTAGATTTGTGCAACCCTGCCCTGTAATGGTAACCGGATTCTGTGGAGTGGCTAGCGTAGCCTGATCCGGATCGAAAGTGGAACGCAGTCGCGTGCCCTTGGTGCCGACGTAACCAAGTTCCATAAACCAGTCGCGCCCGAGTTCGTGCTGAATGGTGAAGTTCCACTGCTGCGTGGTGCCTGCCACCCAATGCAAGGGAACAGAGAGCTGGATCAGCCCATTTACGTTGCCGCTGAATGCCGGAGAACACGCTTGTGGATTTGGAAATGCACAAGGAGTGGAAAATCCCTGCAGGATCGCCGCCGTCGGCACATAAGTTTGAGTCGGATTCGCGCCCAGGGGCGGAATGCCGTTTGGAAATGCGGCGCTGTGCGCGAACAAATTCGCCAGGCTGTTCTCTCCCGGATCGAAGCCGACAAGGAACGGATAAGTTGGAGGCACAATGGCCAGATTGTCCACCGCGCCAAGATCCTCACGCACGCTGTAGATGCCGTAGCCGCCCCGAATCGATGTAGTGTGACGGCCTCCCACGTCGTAAGCAAAACCAATGCGCGGCTCCAGGACCGTTGCGTATTCATTGTCGAGTCCCGCCGGATTGAGCGTTCCGGAAATCCCCGTGAGACCGAACTTATCGACGCATTTCGGGTAGACATAAGGCTGTCCTGTTGTATTCACAAGATTGGGATCGGTATTACCCGTGTGGCAGAGCGTGTCGTAAGGCGCGCCCAGGAATTCGTTTCGGAATCCAAGATTGAGCGTGAGAGTTTTGCTGACCCGATAGTCATCCTGCGCAAACCAGGAATAACCGGGAATGCGGTAATCATGATTGCCCAGGCCGCCGCCGCCTTCCCCTAATAGTGGGGCTCCTGCCATAAAACTCTGGAAATCCGAGCCAAATCCAGTCGTACCGGAGATAAAAAATATCAGTCCATTGTCGGCAATCGGCAAGCTCCGCCGCATGGCGACGCGGTCCACTTCTCCGCCAAACCGGAGTTGATGCGGGCCGTGGCTCCAACTCACCGTATCCACCCATGTGTAGCTGTTGGAGAGAGCAGACTGGAGTTGCGTGGGGTAAGCGCCAAAGGCAAAACTGTCGAACTGAAACCGGTATATGTTAGGGTCGCCAGCTTGCCCGTTTACGCCCGTTGCAGTTGGCAGGTTGATACCGACATCCTTATTGGTAATGGGCGGCTGATTATTCAGCTTGTCGCTGATGATATTGATGCCGAACCGGAAATCATTGATCAGGGTATTGCTGAACACGTGAGTTTCCGTAATGCTGCCAAAGCGGCTGTGCAGGGGAATATCCAGGGGAAAGTTAAGATTGTTAGGACCGGGCTGGCCGCCGGTCTGGATTCCGTAGGAATCAGCTCCGAAGGGCTGGAAGGTATCGGAGTTAGACCAGAAGAAGCGCTCAGATAAACGATCTTTCCCATCACGAAATTCGCGGTCCCAGTTCGCAGTGAACTGGTTGTCCGTGAACTTTCCGGGATCGGTTAAGATCAGGGATCCGGTATTCAGTTGGCCGTTTGTAAAACCCGGCGTGCCAGCTACCGTCGGGAATAAATAGCCGGCTCCGTCCGAACCCGGACCAAACTGTGTTCCCTTGGCCTGAAGCAGGGCCAGCGCAACCGGATCGATCGACGTTGCGGTAACTCCACCGCAATTTGCCCCGCAGAAGAAAGTGTTCAGCAGCGTGGTTTCGTCGCGCGAGGTAGGCAGGATGGGAACGTTCGGGCTGTTGATAAATGTTCCCGGTGAATCTCCACTGCGCTGGCGCGTACCCTGAAGATTGAAATAGAAATAGCCGAGCTTGGCCCCAGGCCCAATCGGGCCGCCAATATCGCCACCGAAAATGTTCTGTTTGATTACTACTTTCCCCAGGAAATAATCGTTCGCATCCAGCGCGGTATTGCGGAAATATTCCCAGAGGTCGCCGTGAAATTTCGCGCTTCCACTCTTGAGCGTGGCGTTAATGTTGCCACCGCCGTTACGGCCCTGCGTGGCATCGTAGAGACTGGTGCTGACTTTGAATTCCTGAATCGCGTCCGGGCTGGGCAGCGGCGTATACGTCAGTTCGCCGAAGGCGTAGTCGGCTACGGTAATGCCGTCGATTAAATAATTATTGTTGTCTTCTCTGCCTCCGTTGACGTGCATGTAAACCGTGCCACGGCCAAGCTGCGCGGCGCCGTTCAAGTCAGAAGAAGCGCCTGCGGAGAGCGTCAGCAACTGTTGAAAGTTTCGCGTTGCCAAAGGTAGATCTGTAATCGTCTGGGCGCCGAGCGACTGGCCGGTAGTAGCGTCAGTGGTATTTACTTGCTCCACTTGGGACTGCACTTCCACAACCTGTCTCACCGTGCTCACTTTGAGAGTCGCAGTCATGCGTGTGGTTTCCGTGATGCGCACAACTACGCCGGGAAATGTGGTAACCGGAAAGCCCGGTGCGGTGACCTCAACCGAATATGTGCCCACCGGCAACAGCGTGGCCGTGAACGATCCGGACGCATCGGTCGTCACCTGACGTAATACTTCCGCGGTAGCTTCATTCTTGAGCCCGACTCTAGCGTTGGCGATGACAGCTCCGGTTGCGTCTTGCACCACGCCACTGATGGCGCCGGTGGCTCCTCCCTGCGCGCAGATCACTCCAGTAGAAACCGCCATGAAAAGAACGAATGCCATGAAACTCCGAAGGGAATTCATCTTGTCCTCCTTGCGCGATTGTCCGTGGCTCACTCGCCATCGACATGACGGATCGATGGGTGATGAATAAAGCGGTGAGATAACATGCGGATATATCACGATCCTCCGCCGTTGTTCAAGAAATATACGTGCCGATTGCGGACCACGATTCCATGAATGCAGGTGACGAAAATTTTGGATGGGAGCGGCCGCGGAACAGTGTAGGAATGACTAATCGCAACCCGGCTAAGCCAGCCCGGACTCAATGCGAACCCGGTGTCTAGTCTTCCACCGCCTGCGCGACCATGTCGGAAGGCTCGCCGCCAGCCGTGGCCTGCGCCACAATCAAACGCCGCGCTTCCACGCGAATCTTGGGGAGTTGCGACCAGAACCACGCTGCGCCCGCTACTGACGCAACCCCGCCAATCGCAACCGTCAGCTGAGCACCCAGGCGGTCGGCCAACGCGCCGCCCAGCAGCGCTCCAATGGGAGCCATGCCCATGAACATCATTGAATAAACCGCCATCACTCGCCCCCGCAACGCATCCGGCACCATCACTTGAATCAGGGTGTTCGAACAAGCCATCTGCAACATCATTGTGTAGCCAACCGGCAACAGGAGGATCACGGAAATCCAAAAATTATGCGAAAGCGCGAACACGACCAGGCTCGCCCCAAAACCAGCGCAGCAGAGCGCGACCCATCGCCCCAGGCCCTTCACTCCTTCGCGGAATGCGAGAGTAAGCGCACCGAGCAAGGCACCTACGCCGGTCGCGCCCATCAGAATGCCCAGACCTTGCGCCCCGCCGTGCAAAATCTTATCCGCAAAGATCGGCATCAACACCACATACGGCATTCCAACCAGACTCACCAAACCAAGGAGCAACAGAAGCGCCCGGATCGGCGCCGTGCGGTTGACGAAGCGAAATCCCTCCATCATGTGTTCGAACGGCGATGCCATTGATGCACGCGGCGGCCTCTGCACCTTCATCATCAGCAACCCGATAATCACGGCGATATAACTGACCGCATTGGCGAAGAAACACCAGCCCTCGCCGATCTTCGCCACCAGGATTCCCGCGATTGCCGGGCCGATCACGCGCGCCCCATTGAACATGGAAGAATTCAGGGCGATGGCGTTCATCAGATCTTCCTTGCCCACCATATCCACCAGAAACGATTGCCGTCCCGGAATATCGAACGCATTCACCACGCCCAGCAAAGCCGCCAGCACAAACACATGCCAGACTTGCACCTTGTGCAGCAAAGTGAGGGCGGCCAGAATGAAGGCGAGCAACATTGACGCGACCTGCGTTCCGATCACGATGTAGCGACGATTGAAGCGATCGGCCGCAATTCCGCCCAGCGGAGCGAATAAGAACACCGGGATCTGACTGGCGAATCCCACCGAGCCCAGCAGGAGCGCGGATCCGGTCAAACGATAGACCAGCCACGACTGGGCCACGCTCTGCATCCACGTACCGATCAGCGAGATTAACTGGCCGCTAAAGAAGAGCTGAAAATTACGGTGCCGCAGGGCTCGCAACGCCACTTGCCAGCGCGATGCCGGTGCGGAAAGGGATTGGCTTAAGTTTCCATCCGCATTTCCCTGGATTGGACTTGTTGTTTCAGACACGTTGGCTTCTTTTGATGATGATAAAGGTCCTTTGGATCACTATAACGTGAGCACGCTGTTGATTCAGAGACTCCTTGAAGCGAGTCCCAGAACGAAACCGAATGAGTTTGTTAACTTGAAAGTGGCCTTCGATGGCGCGACTGGCAGCCTCCGATCAATTCCACGCATCTCACTCTCGCAAATTTTTGGCTTCCCAGTCCGGTCAGACTGCGCTACAGTGGCAGTTGCTTTCCCCCCGGCCGATTCCCTAAGGAAGGGACACGACGATGACAATCTCCTCGGTTGGTGTTGAACGCCGCATCGGGCAACGCTTCGCCTTTAACCTTCCCGTTTCGCTGCGAGACACAGCTACTGCTGCCGAAGGCCTGGGCTTCACTCAGGATCTTAGTTCCCGCGGGGCCTTCCTGTTCACCGATATGGCGTTGAGCGAAGGTGCAGAGATTGAACTCACCCTGGAGATGCCCTCCGAAATCACTCTCGGCGAGAATATGCGAGTGCGATGCCGGGGCCGCATCCTGCGCATCGTCAAGCCAAAAGACACAACCTGGAGATTTTCAGACACGGTCGAGACTAAGTCGCCACAAACAGAGACACAGACAAAGATTGGCGTAGCTGTCTGCTTAAAGGGTTACGAATACCTGCCCGAAATAGAACATCCTTCCCCAGATTTTCGCCGGATTTCAGCTTTGCATAATCCGGGCGAAACCGAACCCTCAGTCGCGCCGGCGACGGTCGTTCCGCCTGCCGTGGCCCACTAGTTCCTTTTTCCTTTTCCCATTCAAGGCTTCGGCGGAGTTCGCCGCAGGTTCCGGCTGGGACGGCCGTAAGTTTTTTTTGGTTATGCCCTTTTAGAGCTTTTCAATCTCGTCGTCTTGCCATAGAATGCCTTTCAATAGTGCGGATTGGCTTGGGGGGGTATCCAGCTGTGCGCCTGTCGTGGTTTTCCTTTGCCCTGCGGATCCTGCTCTTCTGTCTGTCCGACAAAAATCACTCAGGCAAGCTCTAATCTTGTTACTTAGGTCACTGGCGAAGAGTACTTTCTCTTTCTAACATGCAAACAGCAAGAGAAATCAGCGAGAACCGCACCATGCATGGGATCGCAGTAGCCCTCCTGACGGAAAACCGTGAGCATTTATCAGAACTGCAGCGCCGTGTAGAGGCTACGCGCCTGGCCCGGACCGTATACAGTAACGTCGGATTTCCCTCTGGATCCACCGATTCGATCTTGCGCCAGATTCAGGATTTGCGGGCCGAGGTGGTCATTATCGACATCTCTCCGGAAAATCCGCAGCCCGCGATTCGCGCCATCGAACTCATCCAAGCCAATACTCTACAACTGGCAATTTTCGCCAACGGCAGCATGCGCCAGCCCACTGCGATTGTGGCCAGCATGCGTGCAGGCGCCGGAGAGTACCTGGACGAGAGCGCCGGTACCGAAGCGCTTCTGGAGGCTTTAACGCGTTTCAGTTCGAACCGGACGCGCACTCGCGGAGGCGCAGGCAAAGCCCGCATCTTTACCTTTCTTGGCGCCAAGGGAGGCGCGGGAGCTACCACTGCGGCCGTCAATACCGCGGTCGCTTTGCAGCAAAGTCACGGCAGCGTGGTTCTGCTGGACTTTGCGCCCATTGGTCAGTGCCAGCTTCATCTTAATCTTCGTCCCAATTTCGGCGTACCCGACGCACTGGAGAATTTGCATCGTCTGGATGCGTCTTTGCTCGACGGCCTGATGACGCCTTCCAAAGACGGCTTGCATCTTCTCGCCGGACCGCAGCAGCCCTATCCGTCTCTGCCTACTCCTGCTGAATTGGCTCGGCTGTTCGACCTGCTGGTGAATCATTATCGCTACGTCGTGGTCGATGCTTCCAGCCGCCTCGATTCCACAACCCGCCTGCTCTCCGACCTGTCGAATGCAGTACTCATGGTCGCGCAAACCGATGTGGTATCTCTATGGAGCGCGAGCCGCATCCACGCTTTCCTCGACGAAGGCGCGGGCCGTAATCGGTTGCGAATGGTCTTGAATCGTTACAAAAAGATTCCCGGCTTTAGCGATGAAGACGTCGAGCACTCGACCCACTGCAAGGTGCTGTGGAAGCTTCCGAACGCTTTTCATGCGATTTCCCCCGCCATCGATCATGGCACGCCCGTGGTCCTGCAGGAGGGCCAGGAGATCAGCCGTTCCTTCCGCGCATTCGCCGCCGCTTTGGCAGAGGCCTCATCCACCGCAGAAGGCGGACTCGATCTGATTTACGGGCAGGAAAAGCTGGATACCAAGAAGAAAGCTACCGGCAGGTTGTTGATCACCCCCGCGCGCGCCGGCCAATAGCGGGCCAATAAACGATCGGCTCCGTCGGAGTCGCGTCCTTATGTCCTTCCAGCTTCCCTTGTGCGCTCCCCAGGGACGCCTCATTCCGATAAGATAGACCGATGCGTAATGCGCCGGGATCAGTGATGGAGGAAGTCGAGTCAGCCACGCCGGATCTCCGCCTATTAATTGCGCCCGAGCCCTGGTCTCGCACCTTTGTAGAAAATCTAGGGGAACTCGTTCATCATCGCAAAGCCGATCCGTTGTATCTCGAGTCCGCTCCCGCACCTTTCTGGTCAGACGTATTTGTCGAGCGCAAACTTCCCTGGCGCAGATTTCTGGAGTCCGGCGGGTATCATATTCTCGCGCTGATTCTTATCTGCGGAGGCTCACGCTTCCTGGCACTGCAGCCACGTATCTTGCCCCAGCCAGCATTCAACCATGCGGACGTTGTCTACTACACGCCGTCAGAATACTTGCCCCCGCTCGATACTCGCCGTCCGACATCGGCTCGCGCGCAGAAAGCTGACCCCGAATTATCAGCGCAGCCAATTATTTCCGTGCCTCCCGAGGCCGACAACCATTTTCAGACGGTTGCCACCCCGCCCAAAGTTCAGTTGCGGCACGACATTCCTTTGCCGAATACGGTTGCCTGGGCAGAGAAGCCGGCAACACCCATTGCGCCCGCTCCCGTCGTTCTCGCCTCCGAGACCTCGCGCCTCGCGCCGCGAATGGAACGGTCCGTTATTGCGCCGCCGCCCGGCGTGGACGCATCGCAGAAAAGCATGCTGGCCCCGCAGCCGTCAGTGATTGCTCCGCCGCCCGCGCTGGAAGCTGCTTCGAACCGCACCCTTGGAGAACTCAACATCGGACACAGCTCCGTCATCGAACCCGCTCCGCAGCTTTCTTTGGACGAGCAACGCGCTATACCCGGCGGACGCAACTCCGCCGTTCATGCCGCCACGGTAATAGCGCCACCACCTTCGTTGAGCGCCTCCGGAGGTTCGCGCTCAGCCGAAAGCATGATCGCACTCAGCTTGCATCCCGCGGTGGGAGCACCGCCAGAACCCGTCGCCGGCAATCGCCGCGGCAGCTTCGCGGCGACTCCTGAAGGACATCACGGGGCGTCCGGAGCGGCAGGCAGCTCCACTGGCTCGTCAGTGGATGGAAGCGGATCCAGCAAGAGCAACGCAGGAAACTTGCCAACTGGATTGTATGTTGGCAAGACTACAAACCCAACTTCCACTATCGCCGGCAACCTCGTGCCAAGTCTAAGCGCCAACGCCGTCAATCCACGCTTGCTTGCCGGCGCTCGCCGGCCGCTTATCTCTCGGGTGACAACTCCGCAGAGTGATATCAAACTCTCCGACGCTGAACGCGCGGTTTTTGGCGACCGAAAAATCTACTCTCTCACGCTCAACATGCCGAATCTGAATTCCGCCGGAGGCAGCTGGGTGATTCATTTCGCCGCGCTGAAATCGGACTCAACTTCGGTGAGTTCTTCCGGCGAGGCAGCTTCTTCCTCCGACCTTTCATCGCCGGTGGCCACGCTGAAAGTCGACCCGGCTTATCCTCTGGAACTGATGAAGCAAAATGTCAGCGGCACGGTGATACTGCATGCCGTCATCCTTGCCGATGGCACGGTTGGCAGGGTTCGCGTGCTCCGCAGCATCGATGATCGCCTCGACCAATTCGCCAGCGAAGCCATTGCCAAG
>JBAVUV010000505.1:0-4427 GCA_049696955.1 Candidatus Sulfotelmatobacter sp.
TTCTGGAGGTAACCGTTGCCAACATAATATTCATGATGCCGATGCCGGCTACCGCCAGCGTCACGATAGCAATCAGAAGCGACACCATGGTAAGAGCGTTTGCTGAGCGGTCCGCCAGTCTGACTAAGTCAGTGAGATTTTGGACGACATAACTCGATTCTGGGCGATGACGGGATTGCAGCACTTTCCGAATCTGTTCCGTCACCGGCCCGACCATGGAAGTATCAGCGGTGGAGAAGTACAACTGTCGCACGTCGGGCTTATCGGTAAGATATCGGCTGACGCTGTAGGGAATCAGCATGACGTTGTCGGTGACTTCCGACTGGCCGAAGGTATCCACCCGCTCCCGAAACGTTCCAATGATAGTGAATGGCAGCCCGTTGAGCCGGATGACTTTCCCTACCGCTTCCTTCGTGGATCCATAGAGCTCCTGGGCGATCTTTTGCTGCAACACACCGACTTTATTATGTGCCTGATTATCTTCCGCGTCGAACAACCGTCCCGAGAGAACCACCAGATTTCGTACTGAGTTGTAGGCGGGAAGAACTCCCAGAATGCGAAGATAGCGTTCGTTGCCGGCGCCAATCGAAATGCGATCATCCAGCGGAACAACAGGAGACGCAGCTACGATGCCGGGAATACTTTCCTGAACCGCATGCATGTCATCAATCGTTAAGGGGTCGGGCTCGATGTTGGTTTGTCCCCCGTAATATTCGGCTTCGATCATGTTGACGCCGATCGATTGAATTTGCCTTAAGACGTACTCCTTCCCTGTCAAACCTATGGTCACCACCAGGATGATCGAAGCAGTCCCAATGACCATTCCCAATGCCGTAAGCGCGAACTGCACCTTGTTGCTACAAAAAGTGCCGTAAGCAAAACTGAGAATTTCCCCAAAAACTATTTTGGGCTTACCGCTCGTGGCTGGCGCAGTAGTCGCCATACGGGGTTAGATGCTCCTCGCCTAAAGACGCTACTGATAACAAGCAACAACTTTGTACGCTGTAGGCCAGAATTAGAGAAAGGTCTGGTTGAAGGGAGCGCATTTGGCGTATCAAAAAATCGTGATCCCAGACCCGCAATCCCACTTGCGACAGATGCTTTAGCTAGAACATCAGTAGTCGTTAACGCGCTGTGCGCCAAAGGTTGGCAGTCTGGAAGCGTCCCAGCCGCCGCCCAGAGCTTTGACGAGAAGCGCACTGGCGTCCATACGCCGCCGGAGAATGTCGATGGCATTCAGTTCATTCCCGAGGAGGATCGTTTGGGCCGTGATGACCTGGAGGTAGGTATCGACCCCACCTTTATAACGATGCGTAAAAAGTTGCAGCGAATCTTTCGAGGATGCGATGGCCTGATCCTGCTGTTGTGCTTCGGTCTCGAGAATCCGCAACGCAGCGAGGTTGTCCTCGACTTGCTGGAATGCGGTCAGCGAAGTCTGCCGATACGTCCCGACGGTGCCGTCATAGTTTGCACGTGCGGATTCAGAGGTGGCGCGACGTCGCCCTGCGTCAAACAGAGTTTCCGCGAGGGATGGACCCAGAGCCCAGAATCCGGACGGCCAAGTAAACCAGTTTGAGGGATGCGTGCCCTCGAAGCCTGCCGTTGCGTCGAGCGTGACCGTCGGAAAGTACGCTGCTCGGGCAATCCCAATTTGCTGATTAGCTTCCGCCATGCGCCTTTCCGCAGCCGCGATATCCGGGCGGCGTTGCAAAAGCTCTGACGGAAGTCCAGTTGGGATGATTGGAGGCTGAGTCTTGACCGGCGCTGCCGCCAGGCTGAACTCGGCTGGCGGCTTGCCAATGAGGACGGCGATAGCGTGTTCAAGTTGCGTTCGTTGGACGGTAACATCGGTATCCTGGACGCGCGTGGTGTCCAACTGCGTTTGCGCTTGAGCCACGTCCGCTCTCGGCGCAACTCCTCCCTTGAAGCGATGCATCGTGAGCTGCACATTGTCGGTATAAGCTTTCACGGTATCGTCGAGGAGCTGTTTCTGAGCGTCGGCGCTACGCAAATTGAAATAGTCCATGGCTAGTTCAGCCTCGAGACTGAGCTTGGCAGTTTCGTAATCGCCAGCCGTGGCTTGCGTCTCTTCACGGGCGGCAGCAACGCTTCGCCGGATGCTGCCCCAGAGGTCCAGCTCATAGGAAAGATCGATTGGCAGCACGTAATCACCTGTACTCACCTCCTGAACTTTCGACGGGAAGCGTGTCGTATAGTCCGTATCTTTGGAGTAGGCGGCAGGGAGAGGCCGGAGGCTTGGGCAACACAACGGTATCGCCGTTCATTCTGCAATGGCCCGAACATCGAGCTTTAGGCATGGCAATCGACCAGCGCATAGTGACGGATTTCGACCTGCCTACGGGCCAATATTCGCGCACGTCGGATGTGAATATCAGCAGCCATGCCTTCACTGTTCATCCGTATTACTCGATCACCGTATTTCCGATAAAACGGCTTGAAACGAGTTGGCGCGTCCACTATCTATGGAACTCGACAAACAATAATCCTCCAGTAAGCACAGGCGCGCAATCCACTCAGGCTGGCCAAGCCATTCATTTCAACGCAACCCTTGCGTACAACCTCTGGAAGGGCCTATGGATCGGCCCTAACGCCTACTACCTCAAGCAGATTTCCGACGGAAAGATCGACGGCGTGGCGCTTCACAACTCGCCTGAACAGGTGGCCGCGATAGGACCCGGAATGGTTTGGAACAGCGGAAGCTGGTTCTTTTATGCCAACGCGTATCAGGAGTTTGGGGCGGAAAATCGCGCTACGGGTCATAAGCTAGTGCTGCGAATCGAAAGGATCGTTCCGTGGCCGAAATCTTCCGCTTCCGCAGAATCTGGTCGAGCGGCTCATAATCCCTAAGCTTTGACGATATCGCCTGCCAGGATCATGCCGTCTCCGTTCACTGCCGCGGGCAACATCCAGCCCGAGCCAAATTCAAGATGCAGGTCGCTATTTCTAAGAGGTTCCGGCATCGCGGGTGGGCCACCCTTGCGTCCTGGGCAAGGGTGGGGATTCTCGAATGCGTGCACTACAGGATTTTGATTTTGCATATCCCACGCTACTCGAAGGCCGAAGACGGGCTGAGGCAGCGGCCTGCAGCGTAGCTATCGCTGCTGCCAGTCTATCGGAATCCCACCCTTGCAAAGTGCGCAAGGGTGGGCCACCCGCCCAAACCCACGGCTAAAAGAAAAACTCTCAGGACAGCACACCAACCAGCGCAGGCCTGCCCTCACAGGTCACGTAACGCTCGCCCTGGCGCCCAAGAACGCCAACGGAAGGCACTCTGATTCAGGGTTTCGGATCGGCGGGAGCTACGGCTTCAGTTTCGCGGCGGCTGCCGCCGGGATCTGCAGGTGCAGATTCCCCGTCTTCGGGTCCAAGGTACCGTCCTCGGGACATGGGCGAACCTGAGGCTCGGGATCGTTGAGCTGGATGATCGCGCACGGCACAAGACGTGGCGGCGACGAACTGCCGTCAGCGATTGAGACGTTTCCTTCTGCTCTCAACATTTTGAGCTTCTCATCAACTGACGCCTGGTGGGCTTGCAGGGTGTATGTCCCGAAGCTGATAGTCACTGGGATTTCAGCACCAGCATGGCCTCGGATAGGAGTAGGGTCGTACTTAAGCAAATGACCTGTCTTTTCCCTCTTTCCGAAGCCAATGATCAAATTCTCCGTACCATTTACCGACAGTGGGATGTTTTCCTCGCAATAATAAATGCCTGCTCTAGCGCAGAACTCTGTCTCGACACTTGAAGGGGCATTGTCTTCGCTAGAAACCTCAACGAGATCTTTGGGGCAGGCAGTTGTCAACATTACATCCAACTTGACTTTTCGGTTCGATCGCGCATCAAACGATGGACGGTGAGCCGGGCAAAACCCTCTTCTTGTAACAGTCAGAAAGTATCTCTCTCCCGAAGGCAAATCTGTAGAGTACTCCCCGTTTTGGTCAGCCCTTACTTCCGTCGCCACCCCATTCGAGCCGAGGAAAGAGAGAACAGCATTCGGAACTCTGGCATCCCGCCCGGATTCGCGTTCGACCACCGCCCCATAGACGATTGTTCCGCGTGAAAGAGGTTGCCCTTGTGCATCGGAGTTCAAGATTGGTGTCAACAGGGCAACTAAACAAAACCCTGTCAACGGCATGTGCCGAACTAGTGACTTCGCATCCTTAGCAGCCATGAGCAATCTTCCTCAAAAGCAGTTCTGTTCAACAGTATCCTGATTCATCATTGATTGCTCGCTGTTACCCTGATCATTCACAATCGCTGACGGCAAGCCATTGTAATCAGCAGCGTGCCCCATTTCGTGCAAGATGTCCATGGTCTGAAGCTGTCCCGCGGGTGGCCCACCCTTGCGTCCTGGGCAAGGGTGGGGATTCTCGAATGCGTGCACTACAGGATTTTGATTTTGCATATC
>JBAVUV010000506.1:0-1602 GCA_049696955.1 Candidatus Sulfotelmatobacter sp.
GGCGAAAGCCGCGTATGCGGCTGGACAACTTGTCGAACGTGGAAAAGTTCTCTTCTCTGGCGCGCCTCGCTTCAACGAATTCGTGCTGCAAACCAACGAAGATCCGCTGGAAATAAATCGTCGGCTGCTCCAGCACAAGATCGTCGGCGGCTTGCCATTGAAGAAGTTTTATCCGGAGCTCGGGAACGCTGCGCTATGGTGCTGCACCGAATTGAGTACCCGCACAGCAATTGATGAGGCGGTAAAACTGGTCGGAGAGATTGGAAGCCCGAAGCTTGAAAAGGATAAGCGCAAAGCTGGTGAGGAAACAGCTATCGAGGAGGCCGTGCGATGAACCCCGCGATCCGCAAAGCCAGCCTCCACGTGAATCAGAATGAGGGTCTGATCTTCGAGAAGTCATCGGAGGGAAAAGCCGCCTGGAAGCTGCCGCCGCTTGATGTTCCGGAAGTCGATCCCTCTTCGCTTCTTGGCGCAGCTGAAAGAAAAAATCTGGGCAACATGCCCGAGGTGAGCGAGATCGAGATCATCCGCCATTTTACGCGGCTTTCCACCTGGAATTATGCCATCGATCTCGGTATGTACCCTCTTGGCTCGTGCACGATGAAATACAACCCGCGGGTCAACGAGGCGGTTGCACGCGTGGAAGGAATTGCCAATGGCCATCCTTACCAGCCCGAAGAGATTTCTCAGGGTGCGTTGCAGATTTTAAAAACGCTCAGCGAATGCCTCATCGAAATCACGGGCATGGATGCGATCACGTTGCAGCCTGCCGCCGGCGCTCACGGCGAAATGACCGGACTTCTGATGGTGAGGGCCTACCACCACGCGCAAGGCCGTTCGCGAAAGAAAGTTCTGATTCCAGATTCTGCGCATGGAACGAACCCTGCGACGGCAGCAATGGTGGACTACGCCGTCGAGAATCTGAAATCCGATTCGCGCGGCATGGTCGATATTGCGGCACTCGAAGCGCAGATGAGCGAAGACGTTGCCGCGCTCATGCTCACCAATCCCAATACCCTCGGTATCTTCGAACAACAGATTCATAAAATCGCCGACATCCTGCATGCCAAAGGCGGCCTGCTCTACATGGATGGTGCGAACATGAACGCGCTCGTCGGCAAGGTGCGCCCAGGCGACTTTGGCGTCGATGTAATGCATCTGAATTTGCACAAAACTTTTTCCACCCCTCACGGCGGTGGCGGGCCAGGATCAGGCCCAGTTGCGATCAAGAAGAAGCTGGAGCCATTCCTGCCGAAGCCGGTTCTGGTGAACAAATCCGACGGGACGCTCGGATTCAATTACGATCTGCCGCAATCGGTCGGCCGGGTGCGGGCTTTCTACGGCAATTTTGGAATGTTTGTACGAGCCTTGGCTTATATTCAGGCGAACGGACCGGATGGTTTGCGCCAGACTACAGAAGATGCCGTGCTGAACGCGAACTACATTCGCAAAGGACTGGAGGGCGCATTCGACCTACCTTATTCAACCCCGACCATGCACGAAGTAGTTTTCAGCGATAGGCTGCAAGCCAAAAAAGGCGTGCGCACCATGGACATCGCGAAGCGCTTGATCGATTACGGCTTCCATCCCTATACCACCGCC
>JBAVUV010000507.1:0-1538 GCA_049696955.1 Candidatus Sulfotelmatobacter sp.
GAGCCTGTATGTCGGCGATCTATACTCAGTGGATTACGTAGGCGCCACAAACGCAGGCATGCAGGCCGTTTTGTTCGATGTAGCCGGAGCGTACCCCGATCGACCGGAGCCGCGCGTGGAATCCCTGGCGCAGCTCGAAAGCTGGCTGCGAAAATAGTGACCTGAAGAACCGAAGCAGTCGAAGACTACAGTTCCAATATCTGGTGGTCAAGACAATCGGTGTGCATCGCTTCGTAAAGGCTCTTCAGAAGCTCGGTTCCGTAGCGCGCCACATAATAGACGCCGGCGATTCCGCGCTCCTGCAGACCATCTTCCGGATAAAGGGCTTGATTGAGCACCTCTGCTTTCCGGACGACAACCTCGCTGCGGCGTAATTCGGCAGCCATGGCACGCTCCCGTAAACGGTCCAGTTGATAGCGCGCCTTTGAAACGGCAGTCTGGCTGGCCTCAACGAGCGTGGGATCAAGCTTTGCCAGCGCTTCGTGCAAGCCGGAAAAAGATTCCTCCACCGATTGGTTCGCACGCTCGAAGGCAGCCTGTAAATCGGCGGGCATGGCCCGGGCCGCCAAAATATGACGAAGCGCCTCTAATCCCTGGAACGTATCGAGCACAGTGATCGCGTATTTCTCAAGTCCGCGCTGGACTTTCGGCTCGACCAACGTAGCCGAAAAACGAGGCACGATCGGGGTTGTGCGGCCAAGTAGTCTTTCATAGACCACAGCGGCCTGCGCGAAATACGCAGCTTCAGCCGCACCGCCAGTATAGGCAAGCGTGGGCAAGAGATAATCCTGCACCACGGGCCGTAGCAAGACATTGGGACTGAACTTCTCCGGCGCCGTGGCAATGCGATCGATAAGCTCGGCGGCGGATAACTTCTCGGTTTCGGCGTCACTGGCAATCACAAATTCAGACGATTTCCCGTTCCCACGTCGTTGAATCGGCGTACGAACGCCGTTCTGCAGAGTGAATACCAGAACCGACGAAGCCGTGACTTTCACTTGCTGGTGATATCCAGCCGCTTCAAGAGCTTGTCCTCGAGCCAGCAAGGCTTCATCGATTTCAGAGACTTGCTCGACCGCGGCCCGGTAGATCGGCGCAGCGATGCGGTGCAGTTCTGGATCGGAAGCATCGAGAACAATCACTCCCCACGCCGCAAACAGACGCGCATAAAAGCGGGCGAAAGCCGTACCCAGCGTCTCTCCCGGACGATACGACTCGCGCAAAAACTGCGAAGCCTCGGAATCTCCCAGCAACGAAACAGCTTCATCCACAACTGGGACGATCTCTTCGCCCAGATGCACTTGGCTGACAGGCGCGCCGGGAGCGCTGTGGCTGGAAGTGGCAAGAGTGCGCAAGAGTAAGTCAGGACCAGGCATGGAAACATGATTGACTTCGTTGAGGTCGTGATCGTAAGTGGCGAGCCAGAAGACCGGAACGGAGTCGACTCCCGCGGCGGTTGCTTCTTCCGCCAGTTTCACGGCGCTGAGGGCCTTGTAGACCGAGAACATGGGACCGCCGAACAGACCGACTTGCTGACC
>JBAVUV010000508.1:0-2582 GCA_049696955.1 Candidatus Sulfotelmatobacter sp.
GTACTCCATCAGTTCCCGATTGATGCTCTGCATGGCGCGAATACGATCCCGCGCTGGAAGCTTGGAGACACTTCCCACCCTCTCGACGATAGAGGGCGGGATATCCATCTTCTGCTGGGCGAAGTACTGGCAGAGATCGGCAAAGCGCGTGCTTTCCTCTACGAATTCCTTTTGTTCGGCAGGCAACGAATCCAGCCGTTGCTCGCGCTCGTCGCGATCCTCGATCGCACCCAACTCGCAGCCCGGCTCGAACTTGTCGAACGCGCCGGATTTCCTCTTCGACCGGTTCTCCTTTTCGTCTTGCAACATCTCTTTGCGAACTCCTTCCTGATTTGCGTTGCCGAGCTAGACTCCTTTCAGGCTGCGGTTTCTCTGTTGCTCTTCCTGGAGCCGCCGGTCTGACTCGTTTAGCTGACGGCGCAATAGCTTTGCCTCATCCTGGGACCGGCCAAGTTGTTGCTCCAGCGAATTGACCTTCATGACCAGGTCCACGTCTGGCTTGAAGAGTCCGATCTGATTGGCGGGTGAAGTTGCGGTCGCTGCTCTCGTGGAACGGACAGACGCGGATTTGACATCGCTGCCCTTGGTTGACGCTACCTGGCTGGCCGGTATGCCGGATGCTCGGCTACCGACGGTCTCGGCTGCGGGACTCTCCTGCATCTCCGCGGGTGAGGCCTGGGAACGGAGCGCAGATTCTCTGAGCTTGGTTAACGCCTCCATCAATCCGCGATTCCTGCTCGTGGCCTCCTCCACCTGAGCATTTGCTCGCGAGAGGCTGTTCTCGTACTGTGTGAGCACCTCGGCCGCAGTCCACTCCCGAGCGGTTTGTACTTTGTGCTGGTACACAATGATGATGAACAGGCACGCCAGCAACCCTAGTGCAATCAAGTTCGACCAGAAGTAGCCGTTTCTCACGGTCTCATCGACAAGCATTTTGCGGCTCTCGTCAAGACACTGCCCGTAGTCCTTGTCGGAGGCATTGATACTCTTCAGCGCGAAATCGACGAAGCCATCGTTCGGCTTCGAAGACGGCGCTTGGCCGGCAGGATCGCTGGCGGGACGGCGGTCCTGAGCGAAGCAAACCAGCGGCAGCATCGCCAAGAAGAGGCCGGCAACCGCAATCCGGAATGTACGGTTCACATCCATGTCAAGCGGCTAGTACGAGTGGCCAAGCGGCCATTCCGACGAACAGCTTCGGGATCTTTGAAGCGCAGGTTCGCGCCTTCAACGTGAGACACCGCGTGGAGCCTCGGGTAGATTCTCGGCTCCAGTCCCGGGAACCGGTATCGGCGCGGCACCCTGACGTGCAGATGGGAATGGAGCGTACCGAGCCGGTTGTCGGTCATCAGGATTTCCATCTGGCCGACGGGTAAATTCTTGATGTGCTCATCCTGCGCCCGAGTGTCCTTGATGTCGGTTTCGCTGCCAAATCCAACGGGCTCGTACTTGTCTTCGAACACCCCGGTGCGCTGGACGGTCAAGGTGCGCCTCTTCTGTGGAACGCGGGCCGACGCCTTCAGGAAATACTGCGCCGTCTCCTCGTCCTTGGTGCGCAATAGCATAGTGGTGTTCGGCGCCGAAGATACGTCATCTCTGAAGCCGCGACCCACGGTCAGAAGCTGCGGAAGCGCCTGCAGGGCGAACAGGAACGCCGTGTTGGTACCGCGCGCCGTCTGCAAGATCTGGGCAAAGTTCGAATAAGCAAATGGCGCAAACTCGTCGAGGATGACGCTGACCATCGGCCGGTTCTCGCGGCGTCGCTGCTGCTCATTTTCGTATCGTTTGCCAATCATCAACTGCATGTTCTGCAGCAGCATCCGGCCAAGGGCCGTGACCGCTTTCGAGTTCTTGTTGGTATTTAGCGAAATGAACAGAATCAGTTCCCGGTCGATGACTTCGTCGAGCGAGAGCATCTCATCGTAGGCGCCAGTGACAACCGAAAGTTCATCCTGGAGGAATGTCATCAACTGGATTAGCAAGCCCTGGATCTTGGTGATTCGCTCGCGGTCTTGCAGCGACTGCAGCAACATCTTGGCCGACATTTCGAAGTTCAGACGGCGCTGATTGCTGATGCCTTCAGGCCTCTGTAGTCTGGCGCGGGCAATGGCAATCTGTTCCCGCTGCACCATCGGGTCGAGCGCCATCACCATCACATCGTGGAAGTTGTAACGCTTACCGGTGTAGGTCAGAACGCGCGAGATGTCGGTGAGATAAGTACCTTGATGCCCGTGGAAGAAATCTTCTTCCTGATCGAACGATTCGAACACAAGTCCTGAATGTTCTTCATACAGTCCCGCGTCACTGAAGAAGGGGTTGTAGCGCACGGAGATGTCGGGCCGCGAGGGGCTGAGCACTCTCAATTGATGCATCCGGCCCGCGGCTTCGACGGCCGGCAGAAGATCGGAGAGAAAATCCTGGTCGCCCTTGCCATCAAAGATCAACATGGGAACACGGTGCCGGTCTTCGGGAGGTCCGAGCACTCGGAACAAGTCTTGGGTGATGATGTTTTTCAGAAGCGTGGTTTTGCCGGAACCAGTTGCGCCGAAAATTACCGACTGCATCACCCGCGTCGCATCCGGCCA
>JBAVUV010000509.1:0-3039 GCA_049696955.1 Candidatus Sulfotelmatobacter sp.
CAGAGCTGGGATCGACTTCGCCTTTTACGGTAACTTCCAGCATGTAGTTGTGGCCGTGGCCGTTGGGATTGTTGCATTTGCCGAAGACACGACGGTTTTCTTCCGGAGTGAACTCCGGGTTGTGATAGACGTGGGACGCGGAGAATTCAGCTTTACGCGTGAGATAAACCATGCTTCTCCTGCGGTGTTGAATCTGATTCTTGTTCGATGCGCTTTTGATCGCCGGAATACTGGCGCCCCTTCCACGCAACGGTCCCGCGCTTGTGAAACAGTTTTGACCGCGTCAGCAGATATGAGAACAGAGGAAGACCGAAGAGTGCCAGCAGGTTTGCGTTCCAGGAAAAATGGGCGCGGCGAATTCGGGTGAGAAATACTGCATACAGGATCACGCATAGTGTCACGGAGGCGACGGCGGAGCGCGGATGCCCGCGCAAGGCATCTGCGATAGTGATTGCGAGGCTGGACAAGATAAGGATGAACTCGATGGCGCGCAGCGCGGCTAAGCGAAGCGGATGCGGGAATAATAAGGCCAGGTTTTTGGTCCAGCCCTCGCGAAGTTGAGCGAAAGTGCGATACATGCGGGTGCGGACGGCGTCGACGCCGAAGCGGAAGAATATTTTTCTGCCGGATCGTTTTACGGCGCGGGCGAGGGCGACATCTTCCAGAAGATTGCCAGCGATCGCGGCGTGGCCGCCGACGGCGTCGTAGGCCTCGCGCTGGATCAGAATGTACTGGCCGTTAGCGGCTGCGGCGGTTGAATTTGGGTTGCTCACCTGCGACGGGCGAAAGCTGGCGGCCAGTTCGGCGAAGATTACGGGCATGACCGCTTTTTCCCAGAAGCTTTTTACAATCTGCTCGGGCGAGTAGGAGAGCAATCCTGCTTTCTGATGTTTGGCTTCTTCGATGCTTCGCGCCAACGATCCGGGAAGATGGACGGTGTCGGCGTCAGTGAAAAGGAGCCACTCACCACGGGCGATTTTGGCTCCGGCGGCGAGGGCGTTGTTCTTGCCCGTCCAGCCGTCGGGGAGTTGGGGAGCCTTGATCAGCTTTACTCCGCTTCCGGAGAATGAGGAGGCGATCTCGGAGGTGCGGTCGGTGGAATGATCATCGATGACGATGATTTCGAACGCTACGCCTTGCTGTGCGACCAGCGAAGTCAGACAATCGCTCAGGGATGCTTCTTCGTTGCGCGCGGGAACAATGACCGAGACGGTGAGGGGGTCGTTAGCTGTGTCTCTCGCGGGCATAGGCCGAATCTATTATTATAGCGGGGTGCGAGCTATGATTCGTTTTGTAGACGTGGTGGCGAGGCATTTTGATGTGATGGTAGCGACGAAAGGCAGGTCGAGCTTCGCTCGACCGGACAGCCGGGGGCGGCTGTCCCCACATAAGTTATTTTGCTCAATAACTATCGGGTTGATCCTACTGGCGATGTCGGGGTGTTACAGCGGGTCGCGGCCGGCGAGGATTGGGACGGCGGCTCCGGACTTTACGGTGCGTGACGCGGGGCGGACGGTGACGCTCAGCCAGTTCAAGGGGCAGGTGGTGGTGCTGAATTTTTGGGCAACGTGGTGCGCTCCTTGTGTGGAGGAGGTGCCGTCGCTGGTGCAGATGCAGGAGAAGATGAAGGCGAAAGGGATAACGGTGCTGGCAGTGAGTGTGGACGCGGACGATAGCGACTACCGTCGCTTCGTGCGTGAGCATACCGTCGATTTGTTGACCGTGCGCGATGGAGATCAGAAGAGCAACGCGCTTTATGGGACGTTCAAGTTTCCGGAGACTTACGTGATTGATCGCAATGGCGTGGTGCGGCGGAAGTTCATTGGAGCGGTGGACTGGACGGAGCCGGATGTGATTGAGTATTTGAGTAAGCTGTCGGATAAATCGGCGCGGGGCTGAAGCCCAGGAATGCTAGGCAACGTTTATCGCAGCGCTGAAGCGCTGCGCCACCCAAATTCGGCGAACAGCGGGTTCCTCCACTGCTCCGTCGCTGGCGCTCCGGCTCCGGTCGGAATGACAATTCTTTGCCGGCTGAATCAAAGTCGGTGAAAGGAAAGGTCAAGCAGAACAACGGGTTCCTCCACTGCGCCGTCGCCGTCGCTCCGCCTCCGGTCGGAATGACAATTTCAGGGGAGGGGGACTCGCATTGAACAAGCAGAATCAGACTGAGGGCAAAATAAAAGTCAAAGGCGACGGACAGGAGTGTCCGTCCCACACGTTCCATCCACACGTTCCGTCCCCACACGAGCTTTCTTGCGTTAGGCTTTCCGCACTTACAACTTTGCGTGGCGCAGGCGGAGGGCGTTGGCGATTACGGAGACTGAGCTGAAGCTCATGGCGGCGGCGGCGAAAATTGGGCTGAGCAGCAGTCCGAAAAAGGGATACAGGACGCCGGCGGCGATGGGGACGCCGATGGCGTTGTAGATGAAGGCGAAGAAAAGATTCTGCCGGATATTGCGCATGGTGGCGCGGCTCAGGTTGCGCGCGCGCACAATGCCGGTGAGATCGCCTTTGACCAGAGTGATGCCGCCGCTTTCCATGGCGACGTCGGTGCCAGTGCCCATGGCGATGCCGACATCGGCCTGGGCGAGCGCGGGAGCGTCGTTGATGCCGTCACCGGCCATGGCGACGACTCTTCCCTGCCCCTGCAGTTTGCGGATGATCTCTAATTTTCTTTCCGGCAATATTTCGGCTTCGAATTCGTCGATGCCAAGTTGTTGGGCGATGGCGGCCGCGGTGGCGCGATTGTCGCCGGTAAGCATGACGATGTGAAGGCCCTGGTTTTTGAGGGCGCGGATGGCTTCGGGTGTGGACGGTTTCACGGGATCGACGACGGAGAATTTGCCGACATATTTACCGTCCGCTGCAACGAAGAGAGTGGTGCCTGCACTCGAGTTTGCTGCGTTGCTATCGGCGTTTGCGGAAGTGAAGGCTCCAACGTCCGCCATTAATGCGGCATTGCCGACGGCGACTCTTTTACCGTCGATCACTCCAGTGATTCCCTTCCCCGGGATGGTAGCGAAGTCTCTGGGCTGAGAG
>JBAVUV010000510.1:0-6680 GCA_049696955.1 Candidatus Sulfotelmatobacter sp.
AGGGAGGACGCCCTCCTAAGGCCGGTTTGGATGCGAGACAAAGCGAACTGGCCTTTGAATCAGAATAGACGGCGATCCATTTGATGTAGGTGTTGTTGTGCCGGGATGGGGTCCACTCCATGTCGTCACCAGGTTTGTGCCCAGGTTGTCTGACCAATTTAACGGATTCGCGTCATCTCAATGAGATATTCTTCAACACCCTTTAGGTTTTTCGATTTTGCGTTCATAATTCTCTCAAGCCATACGCCATCTGCCGCAAGTCTTACCACGCGAAGCTCGATTCTCGAATCAGTTTTCGAATGTCTTTTTAGGCGTTCGCTCAGCCAGTTATTCCAAACCCATCCGACCTGATCTTTAGAGGCCATCAGACTCAAGAGCGCGCCCCAACTTTTACGTTCAGCTGCACCTTCGGAGAATGCGGCCCTAATGTATGCACGAGTAAAGCATCCGTCGGAATTCTCTTCCTCCGCCATCAGTCGGTCAAACTGCTTGTCCAATCGCGTCAATAGCATCTGCATCAGCTCCGTCACCAACGTCTCTTTGCTCTCGAAGTGATTAAAGAAAGCCCCCTTGGTAACGTCCGCCAATTCGCTCACTTTGTTGACGGTGACATCAGCCATGCCCTTGGTCGCCGCGAGCTGGAAGGCGGCATTTAAGAGGGATTCTCTAACGAAGAGAGGGTCCTTCTTTTTCATGTACGCGTTCTTTACTTTACTCGCCTTCATTTTCGAAAGTCTCCTCCACGCCTCACAACTGTATTCCATTGGATGAGCCAGTGAACACAAATAAAGTGGTTGCTTTAAAAGATACCGAATGGTATCTTCGATAAAAATGCTCGCAACGCTGCTGTATCAGCGTTGCTTCAGGGCAATTGTGAAGAACAACTTGTGAGGTGAATCATGATCAGTTTAAGGTTGAGCGAGATGAAGACTGCTGTTGACTCAGAATTAGCAGTGGGTCACCTTGTTTTTAAGGTGGCTGACCTTAAAAGCAGTTGCCAATTCTACTCGAATCTCGGCCTTCCTCCATTTGCTATTGAGGAAAAGGTTGCAATTATTGAACTACGCGGGGGCACTCATCTCCTATTGCTAGAAGTTGATCAGATGGCTGGAGAAGGCGTAGCGGAAAGTGTGACAGGGCAATTCCACGAGAGATTTTCAGAGCAATTTGACCTCATGATTAAGGGCAAAGGCCTAAATGAATTGAAAAAATATCGGTTGGAGCTGATCAGCCGGGGAATCGCAGCAGGAGAGATCCCTGATGAAACGTTTTTTGGACATCATCTTTTTTGCATAAAGGACCCCGATGGGAACGGTATAACGATTTACACTAGCCACGCAATGTAGTGATCAGAGAGCTTCTCTATTACAGCCATTGCCGACGGACGAACGGCGCGCAATACCCCCTTGTTCGGCTGACCGACCAAGGGGTTGCCATCTCGGTTCTCCCATGACTTTCAATACTGTCGAAAGGAGTCGATTATGTCCCGGTAGGACAAACCGTAGCGAAATAATTCGTAAAGCCTGTAGATTGTGTTGCTGGCGGAGAGGTAGGGATTCGAACCCCAAGCTAACTGATGGCTAAGGATGGTTCGGATTGACCTTCAAATAGGCAAATAGAAGAGGTTTGCTGCTGGGCTTATGACTGCCGCCATTGGGCTCGATAGTTACAAATACCGCGTCGATTTGGGCCAGTGTTTTCGGGTCATCACACTTTAGAATCCAGCGTTTTTTTGTGCCATTGTCCTCGTAGAAAACGCCTAGGTTAATCGCCTGCTGGCGATCCGGCCCACGCCGGCCCCACGCCTGGAAAGTACTGGCACGTTTCAGTTCCGTTTGCTGGTCCAGATCGTAGGCATAGAAAATCAGCGACTTGCCTCGAGTATAGAAAACTCGTCCATAGGGTTTCTTGGTTTCACCGGTTCCCGCTACGTCATAGATCTCCGCAATATACAGATCGCGGGCACCCATGAGTTCGCGGATATCCCGGTCGTGGCTCAGGAGTTCATCACGTTGCCCGAGGGCAGCTTGCTGCTCCTGAATCTCACGGGTAAGGTCGTTGACCTTTGCTTCCGACGCCTTCGCCCGAGCTGCGTCCTGAGCAGATTGCTCGGCGAGTGAGTCCAATTTCTGCTCAAGCATGTTGGAATTATTCTGGGCCGATTCGAGCTTCTGTGCTAGCTCGTTCTTTTGCTCGTCGAGGCCTTGCCGGCTCACGTTTCCCGCGCGCACATTGCTCTCCAGCTGCGCCTGCGCCACCTTCATTTCGTTTATTTCGGAGGACTGTCGGCCCAGCTGATGCCGCAGGTCCGCAATCATTTTGTCGCGTTGCGCGATCTCTGTGTTGGATATTGCGCGATCATGCCCGGCATCGCTCAGCTGCTCTTCGAGCGACGACTGGGAAGTAGATGGTTCCTGCCCGGTTGGTTGGGGTAGGGGGCCTTTGGCTAGGTCAGTTCCTCGACCCATGCCCACGCGATAAGCGAAGAAGCTGAGCGCGCAGAAAAGCAGAACGCCCGCTGCATAGAGCATCCAGACATGCCGCCAGCTGGACTCGGTTGCGAACGGCAGGATGCGATGGGGAAAACTCGATGCCTCATTCCTATTCCGGTTTCTCCGGGTGGATGCTTCTCTCCCTTTGCAAGGCGGTCAAAGAATGCCTTTTCTGCTTGGCCTTGCTGTTCGGGGGACCAAGCCTCAGCCGACTGTACGTGTTCAGATTCTTCGCCAGCGGCGATGGTGGGAATTACATCGCTGACTATCGATTCGTATTGTCGAAGGGCTTCGCGGCAGGACGCACAGATGGCAAGGTGCTCCCGCAGCCGTTTCTGCTCGTCGTCGGTGAGGTCGCCAGAGGTCGAAGCGGCACAGAGCTCTAGGAATTCGTCCTGGGGTTCGGTATGAGACAACAACCCTGCTCCTAGCTTGGGCAAACCTTGTATCATACTGCTCTCGCGCCCGCCAATTTGCCAGCAAAAATCTGTTTTCGCAGCCGTTCCAATCCTCGGAAGGAATGGTGTCGGATATTGCCCTTTGTCTGGCCAAGCATCGTCGCAATCTCATCCAGCGTGTAGCCTTCGATGAAGTGCAGCCGGAGTGTCTTCTGCTGGTCCTCCGATAGGGTTCCGAACATCTTTTGTAAGTCCAATTCAGCCAAGATTGAGTCAACTGGATCGTCGGAATGCCCACATCGGGGCTCCGCGACCTCGAAAGATTGCTCATCGAGTTCCACTTGCGTATAGAAATGGCGAGAATTGAGATAACGCCGCCGTGAAATGGCGCGGCGATAGGTCATTTGGAGAATCCAGAATTGTGCCGAGGCTTTGGAACTGTCGAAGGTTCTGCAGAGGCGGTGAACAAGGAGAAAGACGTCTTGGACAAGATCATCCGCCTCGGATGCGTCCCGCACGACTCTCAACGCAATTCCGCGGACGAGACGGGCGTAGCGGCGAAACAAGGTAGCCAGCGCTTCCCTGCTCTCAAGACAAACTTCGGCGATCAAGGCCTCGTCCGAAAGACAGGCTGCCTGTTGCTGCGGCTCGACTGCACTCGCTTGCTTCTCGGCGATCCCAAGTTCCGACAGGCGAATTGTGATCGAACTATCCATGATATGGAGAAGTGCTTCGAGGCTCCCCCGCTAACTACCTCTGTAATTAAGGACTTCCCTGCCCTCTCCAGGGCCTTCTTTTCGAGCGTATTAATAAGGATTAAGCAGATCTGGCCGTTCGCACACCGCCAAGCACGCTGAAACGTTTTAGTTTCAGTTGCTTGCGAATCCGGCTTGCCTGTGAGCGGACTCAGTCTTACCTCGTCGGGAAATCTCCGTCGTTTCCGAGTCGGCCCTCTCAAATAGTTCTTCTGCGGCGCTGGCACGACCGAAACCGCTCAACTCTATTGGCGGACTATAGTCACTGAATGATTCGATGTCAAGCAAATGAATATGGCCTGTGCCCAAAGCCATCGGTGCCGATAAGAAAAGAGAGACTAGGACATTGGCACAAGCGATTGGAGCCGAACTCACAGAGCTCCGCCGCTCCAAAAAGTTGTCGCAACAGAAACTTGCCGATCGTCTCGGCTATGATGTCAGCCACGTTCGACAGACGGAAATGGGCGGCAATCCGACCTTAGAAGTTCTCAACGCAATTGCCACATTCTTTTCCCTAAACCTCTCAGAATTCATTCATAGAGCTGAACGTCGAGTAACTCCTGCTCGCTAGACAACTGCCCCTCTTTGCCAATACGTGACTATTGTCTCTGAATTATTTGAGCGTACTCGCCAATTATTGCAGGTGTGGCGAAACCAATTGGTGCGGACAAGGAACGCAGGGTTCGCAACCTCGACGAGGCCGTTGGATCTGTGTTGACCGATCTACGTACCGGTCGGCATTGGACGCAACAGAAGTTAGCGGACATAGCGGGCTACGACGAGAGCTATATCCGGCAACTGGAAAGAGGCACTAAAAGCGCAACCCTCCGCACCCTTTCTGATTTGGGCTCCGCGTTTTCACTCTCTGTTTCGGTTTTAATCAGGCGAGCAGAGACACGAATGCCGAAACACCACTAACGATATTCCCCAAAGATTGCGATGATCGGGCCTCAGCGATCGTTAGCTCAGGAACCGATCAATGCAGCTTCCACTTTCGCAGCAGCGTCATCCTGCATGTGCGGCAGCACGTGTGAATAAACATCTAATGTGAATGAAGCACTAGTGTGCCCGAGCTGCTCTGACACGACCTTAACCGCATCCCCAAGCAGGTGAGAATCTACATTCTCCCGCGGCGGCGAATCGCCGAGTGTGAGCCATTTGGCTCAGTTCAGGAGGCCCACCAGTGCATACACTCGGACTTAGCAGTTCACGGGAGCCGCGCTTCAGTCGAGCCTTTGGGAGCCACTGAAGATATTGAAGATGAACAGTAATCGACCTTAGGAGCAGTGCGATGGCGACCAGCAAGGATGTCGTGGTAACGGGAGTCTCCACCGGAATCGGTTGGGGAACCACAAAGGTGCTTGTTTCAAAGGGATTTCGGGTGTTCGGCTCTGTGCGCAAGCGGGCAGACGCCGATCGCTTGCAAAGAGAGTTCGGCGACGGCTTCGTGCCTCTCGTCATGGACATAACGGACGCCGACGCTGTACATCAAGCTGCCCGGAAGGTCGGCTCCGTGATAGGCGCCAGGAATCTGGTTGGCCTGGTGAACAATGCAGGAGTTGTGGTGAGTGGGCCGCTGCTTTATCTGAGGCCCAGCGAGTACAGACGGCAGTTGGAGGTCAACATGATCTCCCCACTTGTCGTAATCCAAGCGTTCGCTCCTCTTTTGGGAACGGATAAGAAGAGGCAGGGACCCGCCGGGCGCATCGTGAACATCAGCTCTAGCGGCGCGAAAATTCCTATCCCCCTTATCGGTGCTTATAGTTCGTCCAAGTGTGGTCTCGAAGGAATGTCGGACGCGCTGCGGATAGAACTGATGTTATTTGGCATCGACGTCGTGATGATTGAACCGGGCACTGTGAACACGTCAATGTACGACAAGGGCGAAAAAGAAGATCTGAGTGAGTTCAAGCAGACCGAGTACTGGGAGGCGGTGCAGAACTTCCAGAAGTGGATCGTCAACGAAGCACGTACGAATGGCCTACCCCCTGAGCGTCTGGGCGAAGCCGTCCATCTGGCACTCAGCGCGGCAAAACCTAAGGCACGCTACGCGGTCATTCCGCAACGTTTCAAGAACTGGACTCTGCTCAGACTCCTTCCTGTGAGGATGTTCGACAACTTTATCGCAAAGCAAATGGGACTCAAAAAGCCGAAGCCAGCCTCTAACGGCGGGTTCTCACATCTCGCGACAAGGGGAACTGAATGAATGCCAGACCACTTTTGTCATTACACTACCGGTAATGAACACGAACAATAAGGACAAAATATATGAATTCAACCAACACCAGCCGAACCGCACACCTTCTTGAACTCATGAAGAAGGGCGACGACGCCTTCAACTCCCGCGACGTCGCAGCGATGAATGCGGCACACCACCCAGACATAATCGCTCACATCATGGGGATCCCTGATCCGGTCCTCGGACGCGTAGCGCACGCCGCGATGATTCAGCAGATGATTCGCGTGTTCCCCGACATCCACGTCCACAATGACCCATATCCAATCCAGCTCGGAAGTGGCGATTGGATCACCGTAATCACCCGCGCTACAGGGACCTTCACCGGAAAGATGATCATGCCCGACGGCAAAGTGATGGCCCCGACAGGAAAATCGTTCGACCTCGATTTCGCCACGACCGCAAAGTGGGAAGGCGACCTGCTCCTCGAAGAGTTCGTCTTTGTGGACCCCGCTCTACGGGCGAAGCAGATCGGGCTCGCCTAGTTTGGGCGAAGCCGTCCATCTGGCACTCGGGACGGCAAAAGCGAAGGCACGCTACGCGGTCATTCCGCAACGTTTCAAGAACTGGACTTTGCCCAGACTTCTTCCTGCGAGGCTGCTCGACGCCGAACTCGCGAAGCCGATGAAACTCACAAAGCTGTAGTCAGCCTCGAACGGGGTGACCGTTCTCAATCGCTCTGTTACTCGGGGCGAATGTTCACGATAGATCTTCAGATTTGATGGACATGGCCTTTGCAATTCTCTTGAAGTCGTCCGCAGTGATCCGGAAAGCTCCTCTGCGAAACGCTAAGCCCCAA
>JBAVUV010000511.1:0-17741 GCA_049696955.1 Candidatus Sulfotelmatobacter sp.
GCCCCGCGCTATACAGCTGAGGAGCGGATCGAATTCTTGCGAACGGCTTGATCACTTGCTGCCATGAATCGTTCAGCCGCAGGTTCGGGATCTGTCCCTGCCGGGCCAGGATTTGCCAGATTCCGACATTTGCCTGAAAGGTGCCGAGCGCGTTGCCACGCACGACATTGGGAACGTTATTTAGCGCTTTAGCCGTTTCCAGAAACATGACAATCGATCGGTCATTCAGCTCCTGAAATTCGGAAAAGATCCGATACTGATCACTAAAATCTCCAAATTTGTCCGCCAACAGGCGTACCGTCGCAGGAGCCAAGCGATGTTCGGGAGCTCGCCTGCTTTCGAGCGCGCTGATCATCATGTACTTCTGCAGCGGACCGTCATCGGTTGTCGCCCGGGAAAGAGCGAACATTGCTTCCACAAGCTCATCCGGAGTGTCGAGATGGGCGTTGCGCCTGCCCCACTGGCGCACGGTGCGCGAGTCGTTCTTTTGCCGCAGGATATCTCTCCATACCTCGAGATTTCCTGGAACCAGAGGTTCGCCGGTAGATTCGAACTGAAGCCGGGCAGCCAATAGCAACAGTTCAGGGGCAGGTCTGAACACACCGACCGTGGCGCCGGCCGACGGGTCTGGCGCCCGAAGAGCCTCGTAGAAACGCCGCAGCCGATGCGGTTCGGTGAAATATGCCTGGTGACTTCTGCTGACTCGTAAGAGCACATCAAAGTAAGCGGTTAGCCACCCTTTATCAGTGGCTAGCAATTTCTGGACGAAAGCCGCAGGGGATGCAGGGCTAGCCCCCACCACATCTTTCCAGGCGCCTTCCGCTTCCGGGCCTCCCGGAACTTCTACCCGCCCATTACGAATGCAAAGGTGGGTTCCGTAAAAATCGAGGACGGCGGCATACGGCAATAGTTTCCTGATTCCAACCGATCCCTCTAAAACTTGGCCGGTCTGTGGATCAAGCCTCGAAAACGCCCAATATAAGCGCGCCACAGCCGGGTCGTTTACGATTGTGTCAATCAGATCCTTGCTGACTTCCTTGTGATTCTTCGAGCTGGCCATGGTCCAGCTGCCTGCCTCGAACAGGACTGGCACGGGAGAAGACGAGTACGTATAGGCGAACGGACCGCCTCCTTGCAGCGTCCTCTCCAGTTCTGGAAGAGGGAATCCGGAGTCGATGGTCACAAATGCCCTCTCGGAATCAGCCGTCTGTAAGGACGTGTCAGCAGCTCCACAGTTTGGCCGGGTCCGATAGCCAAGGACGGCCAGAAGCGGCTTCGCGTCATCGCAGTTCATAACGTGAATCTTGCCATCGGCGGCAACCAGAACTGACAGCTCGCGGGCCTGGACGACATATCGGCTCAACAGAATAAGAAATTCAGTCTTTCTGGAGCCTTCATAGCCTTGCATAAACACGTTCCGGCTCAGTAGTGGAAGCACTTCTTCGGGCGCAATCTTTTGACTGATGCCGGCCATGCGGAGAAAGGAGCGTAGCGGACCGGGAATCATGAACTCCGACGAGTTCGTTATCGCCCCATCTGGAGGCGAGGTGGCAGCCGCGTCGGAGGGGTTCGAAGCAGTTGAGTTGTCCGAACTCAGGGCGTTCGCAGATGAGTAAAGGCAGGAAAAGACCAGAGCGACCACAAGAAGGGACAGGCAAAGAGGGACTTTCACGGAAGGATACCTCTTCGAGCCGGTAAAACTAACTCATCCAGGAGTACGTCGCGGAGAGCAGGGATGATTCATCCGCGAAACTGGGTCGTTCGCCGTTTCCGAGTTTGTGATCCCGGCCCCGATTCCAAATCCAATGCCGCCAACATAAACCATGCTTCTCGATTATCCAAGCAATTTCTTGATTTTGTGATAGTTTTTCGTCTATCGGCGGGAATGATCGCCCTGGAATACGACCCCACGAGCAAGGTCTCAGCCAAACTATTGCAGTTTCGCGTACTCGGTTTTTCCTTCCTTCAGGATTGGGATATCGG
This sequence comes from Candidatus Sulfotelmatobacter sp., assembly GCA_049696955.1. Classification (GTDB taxonomy): domain Bacteria; phylum Acidobacteriota; class Terriglobia; order Terriglobales; family Acidobacteriaceae; genus Sulfotelmatobacter. The sequence continues at coordinate 1,984 of JBAVUV010000511.1, forward strand.
GGTCAGCATCCTTCCAAAGCGTGAGGAAATCCAGGTAGGCTCGGCGAGAATTAGCTAAGTCTCCTGAGGACTTGTAGGCGCGAGCGAGTCCTAGATGAGCCAGCGCTCCGAGCGGGGAATTCAACACCAGGCCGGGCCGCTCAGTCAACTTCCTGAATTCCACTGCCGCCCTTGGACCGTCACCCATTGCCAGGTATGCCTGTCCTCGGATGAAGGCCGGATACAGGGTCGGGACTGCGGTTGATCCAGGATTGGCAAGCTCAAGAGGAGTCGCAACCCCTAGATCATCGATGGCTTTCGAGGGTCGGGCTTGCCGCAGATCGATCTGAGCACGAATCGCGGGCAGCCAGTATTTCTGAACAATTGTGCCCTCGGGCCACTCTTTGTCCAGTTCGTGGCAGAGGGCTTCGGCCTGAGTGACGCTTCCGATTTGAACCAGGGCGACAGCGGTAAGCGTTGCGACATCCAGCCCATGCGAGAGCTTCTGCGCCTGGGAAAGATATTGTTGAGCCCGCGCGGACTCTCCGGCTTCGCTCTCGCGAAGGGCTGCCTGGACCAGGTAGGTGGCAGCCAATTCTTTATTTCCATCGCGTTCCATCAAATTCTCGGCAGCACGCGAAAACTCTCGGGCCTTTTCGAAATGTCCGTGATAGGCCGCAGTGTTGGATTGTTCGGATAGAAGAATCGCCTGAGCTCCGGGCAGATCGGATGAACGCTGAACCAGGCGCTCCATTTCCTTTTCGTCGTTGCGTAGAAAGGCTATCCAGTAGTGCGCTTGCAGTAGGATATCGGTCTGCAAGCCCCGTTTGTCGGCTTCCGCTAGAACCGCGGACGCCTCTTCGACCTGGTTCAAAGCGAGCAGGCCTACTGCCAAATTTGCGTAGGTCGAAGCTCTCGACGGGTCAAGCAGCAGAGCCTTGCGAAGGTCTTGGACCGCCTGCTCATAGCGGCCGAGTTCGGCTTCGTCGTTGGCCAAGTGGTTGTAGGCGCCTGCAGAGTCAGGGTAGTTTTGCACTGCAACCGCGTAGACTTCCGCGGCCTTCTCTAAATCGCCGGTTACATACAAGTAGTAGCGCGCCTCAATCGCCTCTCGTTCGGCTTCCGTCACGCGACCCCTAAGTTCATAGGCTTTGGTGGCATTCTCACGGGCAAGCTCAGAGTCTCCGAGATTGTGGTTGATGGTTGCCAGCGCGCTATAAGCCATGGCAAAGTTTGGATCCAGTTCGATGGCTTTCTTGAAAACCGGCAGCGAGTCGCGGTCGCCCTTTTTATCCCAGGTGAGCAGAGCCAAGTCGTAAGCGTTGAGCGCATCCAACGAAAACGTGGTGGCCTGTTCGAGCGGAGCATCGAACTTTTGCACGGTGGCGAGCGATTCGCCGAGTTCGGTGCGCAGCTTGGATGCCGCCCCGCCCAGACTATCCAAAACCTTCTCTTTCGATGTGGCCGTAACCTGTTCCTCGGCGAGCGTGTTTCCGTTGCTACAATTCACGGCTTTCAAGCCGACGACATATTCACTGCCCAGACGGCCGATCGCTCCGGCAAGATAGGCCTTGCTTCCGGCACGCTGGCAAAGCTCGCGGGCCAACTCGGGCGTGAGCCTTGTGCCGGCCGGCTGAGTCATCTGTTGCAACGTCTTCGCGACCTGGCTGTCGGTCAGTACATTCAGGAATGGCGATTGCCGGAGGGAAACGCTCAGAGCTGTCTTCAACGTGTCATCGAAAACTGCCTCGCCCGTGCTGTTGGCGAAGTCAGAGAGGACGATGGTGTCCTTATGAGACAGTGGCTTGTTTCGACGTGAACGGTAATAAAAGGCGCCCGTGACCAGCAAGGCCGACAACAGAACGGGAATCAAAATCTTCCAGGCCTTCGCAAGCCGAACTGCCGGAGCCTCTATGACAGTTTCGGCGCCAGAAGTTGCCGCAGAAACGTGTCCACTCTCGGAGTCCCGCTTGAGGCGTTGCAAATCGGTGCGAATTTCTGAAGCGTGTTGGTAGCGGAGATTACGATCTTTCTCTAGGCACTTATGGATGATCCGTTCTAAATCGACAGGCAGATCCGGATTCAATCGTACCGGCGACACCGGTGCGCGGTTCAAGATGGACTCGAAGACCAGCCCTGTGCTTTCCCCGCGAAAGGGCAGCGTGCCAGTAGCCATCTCGAACAGCACCGCGCCAAAAGAGAACAAATCTGTACGTGCGTCCAGTTCCTTGGCTCGCACCTGCTCCGGCGACATGTAGGCAATCGTTCCCAAGGCTGTCCCGGGACTGGTCAGGTGCTCTTCGAGCGTCACCGTGGTTTGCGCGGTAGCTGCCACTACTTCGGCTTTGCTTAGGACCGGCGAGACTTTCGCCAGACCAAAGTCCAGCACCTTCGCATGTCCGCGCTTGGTGAGAAAAATGTTTCCCGGCTTGACGTCGCGATGGACAATGCCAGTGGAGTGGGCGGCATCGAGGGCATCGGCAATCTCAATGCCCAGGAGCAACACTGTTTCAATCTCCAGCGGACGCCCCGCAATGCGGTGCTTCAGCGTTAGGCCGTCCAGAAACTCCATGGCGATGAAAGACTGGCTGTCGTCTTCGCCAATTTCGTAGATGGTGCAGATGTTCGGATGATTCAGTGCTGAGGCTGCCTTCGCTTCGCGCTGAAAGCGGCTGAGAGCGTGAGGATCTTTGGCTACGTCGTCGGGCAGGAACTTCAGGGCGACGAAACGCCCGAGCTTAACATCCTCTGCTTTGTAAACCACACCCATCCCACCACCGCCGAGCTTCTCAACGATGCGGTAGTGCGAGATGGTTTGGCCGATCATTTAAGCCCATTCTGGCGTGGATGGTGAGCATGGTAGGCCGCCGCTAGGAGCAAGTCAACGCAGGCGCCGAGACACAGGACAATGTGGATTCAGAAATTCAGCCATGAACAATGGCCGCGTCCTGGCTCTCGATTTATTAATCCCACAAGTGGCTCCGCCCCGCCCTCAAATAGATCATCTGCAATTAGATCATCCGCAACGTGTTATCTTGCCGCACCCAACCGTCGCCTGTCTTCATTTTAATTTTTGTTCTGGCTTTCTCGTCCAGCGATGAAAATCAAAAGGCGACCCCCATACTCGATAGTGCGTTTCGGTAAGCGATCGTTACATTGAAAGAATAAAGAGAAAGAGAGCGATGTGCGGTTGGGCGGGTACGCCCTAGGTCACGCAGCGCCCTATCACCCCTGTCTCTTTACATCGGATTTCAAATTCAGATTCCGGATCAGCCGGTGCAAGTACTTGGGGTGAATTCCGAGGAGGCGAGCGGCCTCGACGTGGTTTCCGTTGGTTTCGTCCAGTGCCGTCAGAACAAGCTGTTTTTTCGTCTGGCTTAGAGTGTTGTGGTATCGCGCCGCGGACAAACCCACCGACTGTTCCTCGAGCAGCGTGTCTGGTAAGTCTTCTGCGAGAATTTCATCGGTCAGTCCCAGTACGATCGCATGCTCGATGGCGTTCTCTAATTCGCGAACGTTCCCGGGCCAGCTATATTTCATCAGCAACTCACGTGCTTCGGCAGCGATGCCTTTGAAGCCACGATGGCACTTCTCCGCGTATTTGTTGGCGAAATACAAAGCCAATAACGGAATGTCTTCGCGATGCTCGCGCAGTGGAGGCATAGCTACGGCAACGACATTCAGGCGGTAATACAAGTCCTGCCTGAACTCACCAGCCTTGATTGCTTCCTCCAAATTCTTGTTCGTTGCCGCGAGGACACGCGCGTTAAATGGAAGCAAGCGGTTTCCACCGAGCCTTTCAAATTCACGCTGCTGCAACACCCGCAAGAGCTTGGCCTGGAGTAGAGGAGCGAGTTCTCCGATTTCGTCAAGGAACAGCGTCCCTTCCCCTGCTATGTCGAACTTGCCCTTTTTGGTCGCCACCGCGCCCGTGAAAGCTCCCTTCTCGTGGCCGAAGAGCTCGCTCTCTAGCAAAGCCTCCGGGATAGCGGCGCAATTGACGGCGATGAACGGATTGTCGAGCCGCTCGCTGTTGGCGTGGATAGCGCGGGCCACGAGTTCCTTGCCGGTTCCACTTTCGCCACGAATGAGCACCGTAGAATCGCCCCTCGCCACCCGCCCGATGAACTCACTCACGCGTCGCATCGGCCTGCTCTCCCCGATGAGGGAGCGGTCAGCTTTCGCCTCTGCCTGAAGGCGCTGGTTCTCTGCCTTCAGGGAATCCAGCTTTGACAAGTTCTCCAGCGTGATTGCGACGATGCGGGCAACCGCGCTGAGAAAGTAAACGTGGTCCTCTCCGAACGCGAGGGAGGAAGCGGGTGAGCTCAAATAAATCACCCCGAGGATTCTCTCAACAGCCACCAAAGGCACACACAACACATGCTCCGCGGAAGTAGTTTCGGCAGCTTCCGCGACCACGGCGCAGTGTTCCCAAGTCGCCTGCTGCACCAACTCGTCCCGGATGAGCATGTCGAGCTGAGCGCGGCCCTCTCTATTCCACATACAGGGCGGACCGGCCTCCTCACTCGCGTTCGGCTGGAGCAAGATTGCAGCCCCCGAGGCGGGGATCACTTCGCAAATAAGCTCCAGCAATTCGCTCTGCAGCGCTTGCACATCGCGAGTGGAATTGATCATGTTCGCAATCTTGAAAAATGCAGTCAGATCGCGCGCCATTCGACCTACCCACGAGTCACCACTCGGCAATCCGGAGCGATCGAGGGACATCGTTCTCAGTTCCGCGGTGCCGGAGCGCGACGACAGCGGGGCGATCTGCTCATCAGGGCCGGTGAAGAACACAAACTCGCTGTTGCCGATACGAATTCGGTCTCCGTGCTGGATGGTCTGGCGGCTCACGCGTGCTCCGTTGACGAAGGTCCCGTTGTGACTGTCGAGATCGGCGACCTCAAAAGCATCGGCAGAGACCTCACTCACCGAGCAATGCTTTCGTGAAACCGCAGGGTCGCCCACCTCCAGCTGGTTGGATGGATCCCTACCAAGAATCAGCGGGCTATCCTTCACCACCCGAACGAATTCCTTGGGGAATCCGGAAATCGACCTCAGTCTCGGGTTAATCAACTCATTCTCCGGTTGTCCAGTGTAGTCGAAACGGAAGGAGAAGCATCGTCGAATCTGCGGAACCAAAAGGCTACTCGCGGGTAGCCGTTCAACTACCACTTGGTCCGACCACGTTGAGGGAGGGAAGGCTTAAGTCGTTGAAAAAACATCAGACAGGATCGGGAGAAAGCTCAAATTGAGCTTGGCACGACGCATGCAATATCTAGATGCGTCACAGCAAGCATCCACCGATAACGCGGACGGGCTTGAGTGGCAAATTCAGTTTGGGTTCCACTGCGAGGAGCCTGAAGGAGGATGTTATGAAACGCAACGTTATCGGAATCCTGTCGCTGGTAGTGATGTCGCTCATGCTCAACGCCGCGGCCCAAGCTCAGTCTGCCAAGGCAAATGTGCCCTTCGCCTTCAAGGTGGGCTCAGCGGAACTTCCGGCTGGTACCTACGTAGTCAGCACTTCCGGCGCGAGCGCAATCGAGATCCGGAACGGTCAGACGAGCGCGTTGTCGTTGGCCAGGCGCGAGTATCAAAGCAACTCTGGCGCCAAGCTGATCTTCCATCATGTGGCTGGCCAGTATTTCCTGGCGGAAATCTGGAGAGGTGCGGGGACCAACGGTATGGTGATCGCGCCCTCCAAACAGGAGAAAAGCCTGGAGAAGGAGCTGCGGCTCGCCACCGGCAAATCGAAAAGCGAGGACGTCTTGATTGCTCTTAACTGAAGATCGACTAACTCAAACGAACAGCCGGAGCCAAACGCTCCGGCTTTTTTTCTGCCGGTATCGAGCTTATAGTGAACACTTGCCAAAAGCGCCTTACGCTTGCTCCGAACCAGCGGCACACCTCATCGCCGCACAGCAGGGGAGGCGCGAATCGATTTGAATGTATTTGCCAGAAATAACTGGCCCAGACTAGGATATTCCCCTTCGGCACCACGACCCAAAGATTCGAGGCTAAGGAGGTCCCTTGAGAATTCACGAGTGCCTACACGTCTTTCTGGTCTCCGGAGTTTTGATTTGTGGAACCGCGATATCTGTTGCGCAAGCTGATACTGCATCCAGTTCGAGTACTCCGGGCCAAGCCATTCCCGGCACGGGTGGAGTGAGTTCATTCGCGGGCAGCGTTCCGGCGAAGCTTGTTCCAGGGGTCCTACCGCTCTCGTTGCAGGACGCCATCACCCGCGGATTGAGACAAAATCTCGGACTGCTCCTTTCACGTGCGGACATCCGCTCGGCCCGCGGACAGCGCTGGGAGCAGTTGAGCGCTTTACTGCCGCACGTGACCGCGACGCCTTATGTCGCGGCCTCGAAAATTAACCTGGCTGAGCTCGGCTTCTCCGGTGTTGCCAACACGTTCCATATTTCGCCATCCATCGGACCATATTCTTACTTCGACGCGCGAGCCGGTGTGACGCAAACCTTGTTCGATTGGAAATCCATCAATGCCACCCGCGCGGCCAGCCAGAGTCTGAAATCCGCCGCTTACACTTTCAGCGACGCTCGCGATCTCGTCGTGCTCGCGGTGGGCTATGTCTATTTGCAGGCCATTGCAGACGAAGCCCGCATCGAAACCGCAGAGGCGCAGGTGAAGACAGCACAGGCTCTGTACGATCAGGCTGCGGACCAGATAAACGCCGGGACTTCGCCGGACATCGACGGGCTGCGCACCAAGGTCGAGCTCCAGACTCGGCAACAACAGTTGATACAAGCGAAGAACGATTTCGCCATTCAGAAACTGACTGTGTCACGCGTAATTGGTCTGGCTCCCGGCCAGGAATTTGAATTTACCGACAAGTCGCCTTACCAGTCACTCGAAGTCATCACCGTCGATGAAGCTCTCAAACGCGCATTCGCTTCTCGCTCCGACTATCAGGCGGCCATGACCGATGTGCGCGCAGCGCAATTCGCGCGCAAGGCAGCGGTGGCCGGGTATCTCCCGTCGCTTTCCTTTAACGCAGATTATGGGCTGGGGGGGCAACACCCCTCCAATGCAACGACAGTTGCCGACGTACGCGGAACACTGTCCATTCCGATCTTTCAGGGCGGCAGCGTCCACGGCGATGTTCAGCAGGCCGATGCGAGGCTCGAGCAGAGCCGCGACCGCCTGGACAATCTGCGAGCGCAGATCGATTCCGATGTGCGCGCGGCATTGCTGAATTTACAGTCGTCGGCGGATCAGGTGAACGTGGCGCGCAGCAACATTGATTTAGCGGAAGAGACGCTGACTCAGTCGCGTGATCGCTTTAGCGCAGGTGTCACCGATACTGTGGAGGTGGTGCAGTCGGAAGAGTCAGTCGCGAGTGCGCACGAACAGTACATATCCAGTCTCTACGGTTACAATTATGCAAAAATTTCTCTGGTCCGCGCTCTGGGCATCGCGGAGCAGGGCGTCAAGGAATTTTTCACAGGAAAATGAACATGGCGGAAGAAAACTTACCCGGGTCGGCACCTGAGACAAGCAACGCATCCCCGGTCGTTCCTTCGCCTGGGGCGGGCGAGCAGCGCACCCCAGCGGTGCGTCGCGCCTCCAAGCGGCGTCGAAACATAATCATTCTAGTCGTAGTCATAGTGGCGCTGGTCGCAGGCCTATTTCTGTGGCGCTACCTGAGCAGCTACGAATCCACGGATGACGCTCAGGCGGACGTTCACCTCTCTCCCGTGAGCGCGCGTGTTTCCGGCTATGTGGTGAGCGTCAACGTTGGCGATAACCAGTGGGTGGAGAAAGGCACGGTCCTGGTAGAGATCGACCCGACAGACTATGAGGTTGCGGTCGCCCAGGCGCAAGCCAATCTTGCCAACGCCGAAGCCACAGCCCAATCCCTGAACATCACGGTTCCCATCACTTCGGTGAACAGCTCGAGCCAACTCAGCTTCACAGCATCAGGCATCAAGGACGCTAACGCCGGAGTCGAGGCCGCCGAGAAGCAACTGACCGCCGCCCACGCCCAACTGGAGGCGGCCGAGGCGAACGATGTGAAGGCACAAGACGATCTCCACCGCTACAAGTTATTGGTCGACAAGCGGGAAGTATCGCAGCAGATCTACGATCAGGCCTTGGCCACCGCCAGATCCAGCACGGCCACCGTAGCGGCAGCCCGCGCCAGTGAGTCGGCGGCGGAGCAATTCGTCCACCAGGCAAATAGCCGTCTGGCGCAAGCCGATGCCAACCACCAGTACGCGGAGACCGGACCCCAACAGGTGTCGTCAACCCGGGCTCGCGTGCGCGCTTTGATCGCGGATGTTCAGCAAAAGCGCGCGCTGCTCGAGCAGGCCCAACTCAATCTCGGATACACGAAAATCGTTGCTCCGGTCAGCGGTGAAGTGAATAAGACAGTAGTTGTCGGGATGAACGTTTCCGACGGTCAGCAACTCCTGACCGTGGTTCCGCTCGATGAAGTCTGGGTCACCGCCAATTTTAAAGAGACTCAGCTTAAGAAAATGCGAGTTGGACAACGAGCTGAAATCCACATCGATTCGAACGGCCGGACTTTAAAAGGCCATGTGGACAGTATTGCCGGAGCAACCGGCCCGCTGTTCAGTTTACTTCCCCCGGAAAACGCCACCGGAAACTACGTGAAAATCGTCCAGAGGATTCCGGTAAAGATCGTTCTCGAGCCCGGCGAGAACCGGGATCGCTGGCTGCGACCAGGCATGAACGTGGTTCCCGACGTGTTCCTGCACTAGGTTTCACAATGAGTTCCGCTGCGCTCACTCTCGAACCGGAAGTTTGGCGGCCCAAGTACAATCCCTGGCTGATTGCTGTGGTTGTGGCGCTGGCAGCGTTCATGGAGGTCCTCGATACCAGCATTGCCAACGTCGCCCTGCCTTACATGGCCGGCAATCTGGGCGCGAGCAACGATCAAAGTACGTGGGTGTTGACTTCTTATCTGGTCTCAAACGCCATCATCCTTCCCATCAGCGGCTGGCTCGCTGGGGCCTTGGGACGCAAGCGCTTTTTCATGTCATGTTTGGCGGTCTTCACCGTGAGTTCTTTGCTCTGCGGGTTCGCGCCGAGTCTTGGGTTTCTCCTTCTCTTCCGCGTGTTGCAAGGCGCGGGCGGCGGCGGCCTTCAGCCCATGGCGCAGGCTATTCTTGCGGACACGTTTCCGCCAGAAAAACGCGGGCTTGCATTTGCTCTCTATGGAATCACGGCGATCATGGCGCCCACGATTGGTCCAACCCTGGGTGGCTGGATCACCTTCAACTATTCCTGGCGATGGATTTTTTTCATCAATCTTCCGGTCGGCGTGGCCACGTGGTTTCTGGTGCGGCGCTTTGTCGAAGATCCTCCCTATTTAGCCAAGATCAAAGCGGCTGGCGTCAAGTTGGACTACATTGGCATCGCTTTCCTGGCACTCGGTATCGGGGCGTTGCAGGTGCTGCTCGACAAGGGCCAGGAAGATGATTGGTTCGGATCACGCTTCATCACGACCTTAGTTGTGGTCGCGACCGTGTGCCTGATCTCGCTGGTGATCTGGGAGTGGTATCAAAAGGCGCCCATCATCGACGTTCGCATGTTCAAGGATTTCAACTTCGCGAGTTCGAGCGTGATGATGTTCATGCTGGGTATCATGCTGTTCAGTAGTCTGGTGCTGATGCCGCAATTCCTCCAGACACTCGTCGGCTACACCTCCGAACTGGCGGGGCTTGCTCTTTCAGCCGGAGGTTTTGTTTTGCTGCTTGAGATGCCCATCATGGGCCAACTGACAACCAAGGTCCAGGCCCGCCGCCTGATTGCCTTCGGCTGGCTCGCACTATCCGTCGCCATGTACTATTCCACCCAGCGCATCGACTTGCTGATCAGTTTCAGTGCCGCCACTTGGCTACGCATCGCACAGGTAATTGGTCTTGGGTTCCTGTTTGTTCCGATTACGCTCGTCGCGTACATTGGAATTGCGCCGGAGAAAAACAATTCAGTCGCCGGAATCATCAATTTCATGCGCAATATGGGAAGCAGCGTCGGAACGTCTATCGTCACCACAATGATCGCGCGGCGGTCGCAATTCCATCAGGAAAGGCTGGTGCAAAACGCCAGGGTCGACAATCCAAATTTCATTAATGCAGCTAGAGGCCTGTCTCAACACCTGGCCGTCTCCGGTGTGGGCAAGCACGAGGCGCAAATGACAGCTTACGCCACGATTTACCAAACCTTGCAGGCGCAGGCGGCGAGCCTGGCGTACATTGATACCTTTATGGTGCTTTGTGTGGGAGCGGGGATCATGTTCTTTCTGGCTTTTCTTTTGAAGAAGAACGATCCTGGTGCCGGTGGAGTAAGAGTAGCGGAATAAGTAATCAATCTGATGTAATGCAGGAACATAAAACTCACGGATATTCATGATAAAAATCATCACCATTGAACGCGAATATGGAAGCGGCGGCGGCGAGATCGCCCAACTGCTAGCCAAGAAGCTCGGCTGGAAGCTTTGGGACCAATTGCTGACGGAAGAGATCGCGCGCCTTGCTGACTGTCCTAAATCGGTCGTCGAAGGCCGGGAGGAACGAACGGATCCGCTGTACTACCGTCTGTTCAAATCATTCCTGCGCGGGAGCTATGAAGGAAGTATCAATGCATACAAGCTCAAGCTGGTCGACAGCGAATGCATTTTAAAGTTTACAGAGCAGGTGGTTCTGCAGGCGGCGAAGACCGGGAACTCTGTCATCGTCGGAAGAGGGTCGCAGCAGTTTCTCAAGAACCGCAAAGACACTTTGCGTGTGTTTCTTTATGCTCCGAGAGAGGATAAAGTGCGGCGCCTGCTGGCTCGCGGTAAGAGCGCGGAGGAAGCCGAACAGCGGGTAGATACAGTTGACCAGGAGCGCGTTGATTTCATCCAGAAATATTTCCACGTCGAATGGCCTGACCGCCCGATTTACCACGCCATGATCAATACTACGATTGGCGATGAGGCGGTCGTTCACATGATTCTGGATCTTATGAAAACGGTTGAGGCAAGAGTCACAGCGGGAGCCCTCGTAGAGTAGATCTCCCCCAAGCCGCTATGTTTTTCGGCTTGTGCGTTTTATTCCTCCGTGAAGCGGTTTTACAGAAGTTGTGCCTTCCCACTCTCGGCGTGTAGCTTGTCGTGGTCGTAGTATTCGTAGGCTGACATCGGCTTCTCCCCGCCTTTCTTCCAGATGCGAGAGTCCTCGGGCAATTTGTTGAGAGCACGCGCCATTTCCCGGACGTGCGCGGCTACCGTGCCACAACATGCGCCGATGTAGTTGATGCCCAAATCGCGCGCTTGCACAGCGTAATCGGCCATTTCCTTACGGGTCAGTTGCAGAGGATCTAATGCATAAGGAAACTCGGGCAAGCTCGTGAAGTCGGGTTTAGCTTTCGGCGTGCGGTAGGCGACGGGTTGACAGGCGAGATATCCCGAGACGGCTTCGCGCATTTGTTCCATCGGACCCAGAATGTGCTCGGGCGGCCGCAAGCAGTTCATGCCGACAATATCGGCTCCGGCATCGAACAGAGCCTTGGCGGCATCGGCCGCGCTTTTGCCTTCGGCAGTCTCATCTTTGTTCTCGAAGCAAATCGTAACCATTGCGGGCAAGCCGGTTTTCTTAGCGCGCTCGACGGCGATGAGTGCCTCACCCAGCCAGGAAAAAGTCTCGCCGATAATGAAGTCGACTCCCTCATCCACCTGCACGGCAAGCTGTTCGTCGAAAGTTTTGCGGACGCGGTCGGATGCTGCGGGACTGCCCGGTTCGTACATCCACGTGAGGCTGAGGTTTCCGGCGACAAGGCATTGATCGCCCGCAACTTCGCGCGCCACGCGCACAGCTGCACGATTCAAGTCTTCGAGCCGGTTCTCCAGTCCCACAGTGGCAAGTTTGTCGCGGCTGGCATAAAAAGTGAGTGCCTGCAGTACTTCCGCCCCCGCCTCGCGAAATTCCACATGCAGTTCGCGCAGCGCGTTGGGATACGTGAGCACTATTTCGGGAGTGAACGGACCGGCGCGCACCCAGCCGCGCTTTTCGAGTTCGAGTAGATACCCGCCATCACCCAGGACCGGGCCATCTTTCAATCGGTCGAGAATACCTTTCTTCTTCGTTCCAGCTTTCATGCTTGCTCTTTCTCGGTTTAATGCAACCGCTTTTTCTTCCAATCACGCAGCGCCTGATGTGCGGCGTTGCGGCCGGGAGCTCCGGTCACGCCACCTCCCGGATGCGCGCCCGCGCCACACAGGTACAGTCCATCGATCGGCGTGCGATACTGCGACCAGCCCGGTACCGGCCGCATAAAGAAAAGTTGATCGAGCCGCAAATCGCCGTGAAAAATGTTGCCTTCGGTCAGACCGTATGTGCGTTCCAGATCGAGCGGAGTCAGCACCTGTCGCGCCAGAATCGCTCCTGGTACGTTCGGAGCATACTCGGCGATTTTCTTGACTACCCGATCACCGAGTATATCGCGCATCTCATCCCAGTTTCCGCTCTTTAAATGGTAAGGCACATACTGCACGAAGCAAGTCAGAATGTGTTTCCCAGGAGGCGCCAGCGAATCGTCTGCATTCGAAGAGACAACGCAGTCCACCCATAGCTCTTCGGGAATTGCGCCGAGTTTAGCGATGTCATAGCAGTGCTCGGCAAATTCCAGCGACGGAACCAGTGTATAGAATGTGCGCTCCAGCGGCGAAGCTGCGGGCGAAGTGCCAGTAAAGCGCGGCTCTTCGTCCAAAACCATGTTGACCTTTGCACATGGGCCAGCCATCTTGATGCCGCGCACTGCAGACAAGAAGTCTTCGGGAAGTTCTTTCGAGTCCAGCAATCCGAGGAAGGTGCGTTTCGGATCGGCATTCGAAAGTATGATTCGCGCGCGCAGTTCGGTGCCGTCCTCGAGCACAACGCTGCGCGCTCGGCCGTTTCGTACGTCAATGCGCGCCACCGATGACGAAGTGTGAATCTCGACCCCGAGTTTCCTGCCGGCAGCCGCCAGGGCCTGAGTAATCGACCCCATGCCGCCCATCACGTGTCCGTAAAAGCCTTGCAGTTCATGCTCTCCACCGCTGAGCAAATGGAACAGCAGGCCAATTGCCGATCCCTGCTGATACGGGCCGCCATGTTTTCCGTATACGCTATTGGCGAGAAACAGAGTCTTCATTTTCTCGGACTCGTAGTTCTGATCGAGAAACTCGCCGAGACTCCCCGTGAGAAACGAAACGAGTTGGGCAATCTCGCTCTTCGAAATACTACGAAAACGTTTGCCCACGCGGCATAGGTCCATCCAACCATTCACGCTTGACGTGTCAATTTCCGGGGGAGGCTCGAGAAAAAACGGCTGCAAGTAGCGCGCAAGCTTTTTCAGTTGATCATCCACTTCGACAAAGCGCGCCGCATCCTTGGTTGAGATCCTGGAAAATTCTTGCCGGGCCCGCTCACGTTCGGCCCACCAGGGCACAACGTCACCGTCAGGGAAGGGAACTTGAATTGCAGGATCACATGGGATCATGCGCAGCCCGTGGTCGGCGAGGTGCAATTCAGAAATCACTTCCGGGCGAAGCATACTTGCGATATACGATGTAGTCGAAACGCGACAGCCGGGTGCAATTTCTTCGGTGACGCAGCAACCGCCCACAATTTCCCTGCGTTCCAGCACGACCGTCGATAGCCCGGCGCGAGCCAGATACGCAGCAGCAGTGAGGCCATTGTGGCCTGCGCCGATCACAATGGCGTCGTAGCTTGCGCGGGTCTGGCGTTGACTAGAGGTCACTATATTCTATGGATGTCGACTTTCGGGAATGTCGAATTGGGTGTCACTGCGAGCATGCCGCTGCGCCTGCCGACTTGTAGACCTTCCCATCTTTCATCACGAACTCGACGTTCTCCAGCCGGCTAATGTCCTTCAGCGGATCACCGGTGACCGCGACCAGGTCCGCAAACTTTCCTGGCTTGATCGAGCCGATCTCGCTCGAATGGCCCAGCAAGTCCGCTGCGTTCGACGTCGTCGCTTGAATCGCCTGCATCGGAGTCATTCCGTACTTCACCATAAAGGCGAACTGCTTTCCGCTGGTTCCATACGGACAGACTCCCGCGTCGGTGCCGAACGTCATTTTCGCTCCAGCTTTGACGGCTTTACGAAAGCTTTCCCGCTGAATTCTTCCCAACTCCGCGTCGTGTGCCAGGAAGTCTGGTGGAGTTTGTCCAGTTTGCGCGCCTGCCTGAATGCATTCCTCGTCATAAATATCCATATCGAGATAGGTTCCATGCTGTTTGGCCAGCGCGATCAGATCGTCGTCGAGCATTTCGGCATGTTCAATGGAGGCTGCCCCTGCGAGGATAGCGTTCCGGATGCCCTCCGCCGCATGCGCATGCACCGCCGCACGTAAACCGAAGTGGCTGGCTTCATCAACTCCAGCCCGCAACTCTTCTTCGGTAAACTCGATCGACTTTGGGCTGCTTCCATGCGTCAGCACCGCGCCGGTCGACAGCATCTTGATTACGTCCACTCCATCGTGCGCCAGCAGCCGAACTTTTTGCCTCACCTCCCACGGACCGTTCGCCTCTCCATAGTGCAAATCCCACGGCAATTGGATATCCGGCGCCTGACCGGTGATCGCCCCGGCGCCGCCAGTGATGGTGATGTAAGCTCCCGCCACAAACATCCGTGGCCCGATTACGTCTCCGCGATTGATCGCGTCGCGCAACGCCACATCGTTCAGTGCGCGGTACGTGCCTACGTCGCGCACGGTTGTAAGTCCCGAGAGCAGCATGTTGCGCGCGTTTGGAACAGACTCCAAGACAACTTGCGACGCCGTCTTCCTCAGAACGTTGAACGGGTCGCCGTCGCTTTGGCCATCGGCAACATGCGTGTGACAATCGATTAATCCCGGCAGCACAGTTTCATTCGAAAGATCGATTACCTTTGCCCCGGACGGAATGGTCAGCTCCCGGCCCACCGCCTGGATCTTGTTGCCCGAAATCACGATGATCTGATTGGAAAATACTGTCCCGGAATCTGGATCCACCAATCGACCAGCGCGCACCACGGTCACCTGAGCAAACATTACCTGAGCCAACATCGATCCACAGATTACGAACCAGGACAACAGACAGGCGAATACTCTCAACTGGAAGCTCCTTCGTGCCTTCAAAAGGGCACCATTCTACGCTAATGTCTCGCCTGATCGCTCCCTCTTGCGGGTTGCGGCAAAATACAGAACCGCGCCCAGGCCTATAAGCACAGCACTTAGCCCGACTATTTTTACCGTCGCAAGCACTTTGTGGGGTTCCTCTGCTGGGGGCGCGACCGCGAGCCCAAGCGTGAGCAGCGTGGTAATCAGCCCCACGCTCGCGACCAATTTTGCGACCGGTCTACCGCCGGGGACGCAGATCACGTCGGGTCCTGCCTGCTCTCTTTGCAGACGAAACATTGCTGCGAATAGAAATGCGTAGGGAATGAAATAGGTAATGATTCCCATGCTGACGAGCACGTCGTACGCGCCGCGAACACTGGTACCCGCCTGCCCCAGGAATACAAATAAAACACCACATAGCAACTGCAGTAACAATGCAACATAAGGAGTACCCCAACGGCGGTGAAGGTTTCCGAAGACAGAAGGCAGAAGGCGATCCATCCCTGCGACAAACGGGAGACGGGCCACTGCTGCCAAGTAAGCGCCGGCGGCTCCGAGATTGCTGATGGCGATCAATGCGGCAGCAACCGGAATTAATGCGAACCAGCCAAGCCGGCTCGCGGTTCGGGTTACGGCTTGCATC
>JBAVUV010000512.1:0-7946 GCA_049696955.1 Candidatus Sulfotelmatobacter sp.
GCCAGGCGAGGCGCTGCTCGTCCTGCGCGGAGACTGGGCCGTCTTTATATTTCCAGTGGGCCGCGATTCCTTCCTCCGCCATCTTGTGCATTTCTTCGGTGCGAATCTGGATTTCGAAAGGCGTCCCGTCTTCCGTGATCACCGAGGTATGCAGCGACTGGTAAAAATTTGGCCGGGGCATGGCGATGAAATCCTTGATGCGCCCCGGTACCGGCCGCCAGATGTTGTGAATGATTCCGAGTACGGCGTAGCAATCCTGCAAGGAGCGCGTAATCACGCGCATGGCAAACAGGTCGTAGACTTGATCCACGGAGATGCGCTGGCGCTGCAGCTTTTTGTGAATGCTGAAGAGGCGCTTGATCCGGCTATCGACTTTGGCCTGGATGCCGGCCTCTTTCAGCTTGTCGTTGATGATCTGCTGCATCTTCGCGAGAAAAGCTTCGCCCTGCTTGCGGCGGGCGTTGACCGCTTTCTCCACCTGCTCATAACCGGCGGGATCGAGAAAGCGGAAGCCGAGATCCTCGAGTTCGCCGCGAATTTTTCCCATGCCCAGGCGGTGGGCGATGGGAGCGTAGATCTCCAAAGTCTCTTCGGCGATTTTGCGCTGGCGGTCGGGCTGCAGATGTTCCAGCGTGCGCATGTTGTGCAGGCGGTCGGCAAGTTTGATGAGCACCACGCGGATGTCATCCACCATGGCCAGCATCATCTTGCGGAGGTTTTCGGCTTGCGCTTCCTCGCGCGTAGCGAAGTCGATTTTGCTGATCTTGGTGACACCTTCGACGATGTGGGCGACCTGCTCCCCAAATTCCTTGCGGATGTCGACGATGGTGACCGAGGTGTCTTCGACAGAATCGTGGAGCAGGCCGGCGGCGATGGCGACCGGGTCCATCTTCATCTCGGCGAGAACCAGCGCGACTTCCAGCGGATGCACCAGATAAGGCTCGCCGGAGGCGCGGCTTTGGCCTTCATGGTGTTTCAGGGAATAATCGTAGGCTTTCTTAACAATGGACAGATCGTCCTGCGGACGGTTTTCCTGAATCCGCTTCATCAGCTCGCGGAACTTCGTGAGCGTAAGAGCGGTGGTCGCGATCTGTTGGCGCAAGCTCGCCATGTAGGATTATAGCCCGCGGAGAGAGCCGGGCTCGGTGTCGGATGGGCGGACGAAGGCGTCCGCCGCTCCACGAGCCGTGGAGAGACGGGCGCCTCGCCCGTCCAGTCCGCGTAAAGCTCGGCAGACTCTCCTGGCCCTAAATCTCGCCGACTAATTCGTGCGTTCCTGCGTTCGAATCCGCCCGTAATTTGGTTGATGCTCCGAGGAACTGGTAGAGTGACGATTTGCGAGTCATGAATTCCAGAATCCTTGTGAGTGGTGTCTCCGGGCCAATTGGGGCTGCTCTTCTTCCGTCTCTACGTACGAATGGATGTTCAGTGGTCCGGCTGGTCCGCGGCGCGGCGCGGGGCGATGATCAGATCGGATGGGATCCGGCAGAGCCGCTAGCGCCCCAGACAGTATCCGGATTCGACGCTGTGATTCATCTGGCGGGCGAAAGCATTTTCGGACGCTGGACGGCGGGCAAGAAGGCGAAAATACGCGATAGCCGGGTGGTGGGGACATTCAATCTGTCGTCTGCGCTGGCCCAGGCACGGGATAAGCCGCAAGTTTTCGTTTGCGGCTCGGCGATTGGCTATTACGGCAACCGTGGAGACGAAGCCTTGCGCGAAGAAAGCGCACCGGGCGCCGGATTTCTTGCTGAAGTCTGCCAGGACTGGGAAGAAGCCACAACTCCCGCGGTGCGAGCCGACATTCGCACCGCGCATATAAGGACTGGAGTCGTGCTAAGCCCCAAGGGAGGAGCGCTTGGAGCCATGCTGACGCCGTTCAGGATGGGACTGGGTGGCCGAACCGGCAGCGGCCAGCAATGGTTGAGCTGGATTGATGTGCGCGACATGGTAGGCGCGATCCACCACATTTTGAAGAACGACCTGATCCAGGGGCCGGTGAATATGGTTGCCCCTAAGCCGGTCAGGAATGCGGATTTCGCCAGAACACTGGCCAACGCACTCTCGCGTCCGGCGATTTTTCCTCTGCCGGCGTTTGCGGTGAAGTTGGTTTTCGGCGAGATGGGGGAAGACTTACTGCTTGGAAGCCAGAAAGTGGAAGCCAGTAAGCTGATATCTACCGGATATCCGTTTCGTTATCGCGAACTGAAAACATCGCTGGAATCGCTCTTGCACGGCTGACCCTTAATTGGGTTCGCAACGGTTCATCTCGTCCTGCAGTTTTTGCAGTAGCTGTGCACGCTGCTCGGTGCCGAGTTCGCGCTGTAGTTCTTCCAAAGCCAGCGCCACGATATGGTAGTGGTGGGCTCCCGCGTAATGAGGATCGGTTGTGATGTCGAGCCAGAGCTTGTGCATCAGTTCGACATCCTGCGGGCGCAAGCGCGGGTTGTGCGGACCGATGGCATACTCGCGGACGGTTCCGTCCGGGGCGCAGACCTCCAGGGTAAGGCGGGGACGAGGCTCGGGCAAAGATTCCCAGGCATCTCCCAGGAGCTTGGATTGCTCATCCGCGGTGAGTTTGTTTGAGAGCCCGCAGATGATCCGGGAAGAAGCGAGCCGCTGCGCGGTCACCATGATGGCTTCGAATACGTCGGTGGCCGGAACCACCAAGAGAGAAATCGGCTTACCCTCTTTCTCAGCAACAGCCACGGCGGCGGTAAAGAGCTCCTGCTCGTAGTGGTCGAAAACCTGGCTGGCTTCCATGACTGCGCTGCCGCTGAAGCTGTGCTCGCGATGGTACAGGCGAGCGCTCATTACGACCACATCCTGTTTAGAGGTGTCGGTATGGGATAGCACGTGGCGCAGGTAATAAAGGTTGCGGGGATCGCGTACCGCGACCAGAATGTTTCCCGCCCGTACACCCATCGCGCCGCTGCCCAGCTCCTGATTGCCGTAAACGCGGAACTGGTCAAGCTGTTCGGGTTTGCCGTGACGCTCTCTCGCGACATGGCGTTCGGAAAGAGTAAAAATTGTGAAAAATACGGCGCTGAAAATCACGCCTGCGATGGTGGCCTGATACTTGGTAAACAGATTGACAACTGCCGTGATCAGCAGTACCCCGGAAATCAAAATCAATCCCACTGGAATTTCAGTTTTGCCAATGTGGAGGTTCCCGGGAACCTTCCATGCCCGGTTTCCGGGCTCGGTAAAGCGCAGTACAAGCACGGCGATCGATTTCATGGCGAAGCTCCAGATCACACCGAAAGCGTAGAGCGCCGCCAGGACGTACACATTCCCCAGGCTTAGTACGATGGTAAGCAACTGCAGTCCGACGATTAGATTGATGATCCGGTAGCTGGTGCCGAAGCGGTGGTGCGGCTTCTGGAACCAGCTGGTCAGAACGCCATCTTCAGCGACGCGATTTAGAACACCGTTAGCCCCCACGATGGAAGTGTTCTGCGCACCCGCCAGAATTAATACGCCCACCAGCACCACGAAGGCGTGGAAGAGCAGTTTGAGGCTCTCCGGACCCGCCAGGTACATGGCGATGCCTCCGATCAGGTTGGCAAAATAGTCCGGCCGAACTTTGTCGGGGATAATCATTACCGCAAAGAAGGAAACCAGCGAGGTGAACAGCAGGCTATAGATAAAGATCACCAGCCCGGTCTTTTCCAGATTCTTTAGCTTGGGATGTTCGATTTCGCGATTCACTTGCGCCAGAGTTTCCTCACCGCTCATGGCGAGCACGGAATGGCCAAAGCCTACGAAAAGAATGATGGTCGTGAGAAAGCCGAGGGGCAGGTGCCGGAACCACGTCGTATCCAGCCAGCCCAGCGATTCTTTATTCAGCGGTACAACCCCGGCGTGTAGCGGATTAGGCGGAAGCTGAATCGGCGCGCGCAGAACCGTGATGGTGCACCAGATGAGCAGAATCACCACCATTACCGTGGTGATTACCATGATCTGCAGCGCCTTCTGGCTGGACTCGTGCATGCCCTGCGTGTTCTTCCACCAGAAATAAGTCACCACGATTACCGCGAGCCCTGCGGCAAAATGATCGTCAGAAAAATGCAATGGGCGGTGCATGTATATGCCCATGTCTTTAATGAAGCCGGCCAGATATTGGCCGGCGGAAACCGCGCTGATGGGTCCGGTCAGCACATAGTCGAAGAGCAATGCCGAGACCGAAAATTTGGCCAGCGTTCCTCCCATGGCTTCCTTGACCACGCGATAGACGCCGCCGCGTACGAACATGCTGCTGGACTCGATGTAGAGCGCCCGCACCGCGTAACTGAACAGCATGACGCCGAGAATGAACCAGGGAGCGCTTTTGCCGATCACTTTTTCGGCGTCGCCGCCGGCGTAATAAGCGGACGATGCAAGGTCAGAGAGGACGATGGCGGAGGCCCGCCAGAAGGAAATGAACGTCAACATCACCGTGGTGGCGACGAAGACTTTTATTGCCGGCTTGGAACCTTCAACGGACGTTGCCATGCTTCAGAAGAGCGCTCGACCCCAGATGGGAATAAGCCTTGAAGATAGCACAGCTAAGGGTAGGTTCGAGCGGAGTGGACACTTCAGTCCGCAGTCGTGCTTAAGCCTTTGTCTACGATTTTGCCAATGCGTTACTGAGACAACCCTTCGGCATCGTCTGGCTCATGCTTTTGCGGAGCGAGGTAGGTATGAGTGATGCGGTCGTGCCAGCACAGCGAGTCTTCGTCAAGGAAAACCCAAATGTACCCCATGCAGAGAGATACGGCCGAGAGAAAGGATGCGAGTACGCGCCAGCGCCGCAGGCGACGGGACGGCCGCCGGTCATCGAAGCGGAGTAATTTCAATCCCGCCAGGCGCAGGCCCGGGGTCGTCCCGGCATACACCATGAGCAGGTATTGGTAAGCCCCCCATAGCACGAAACACAGACCCGCGAGAACGCCTGCAGTCTGGAGGCGAGGTGGGCGAACGTCCGTTAACTTCCAGAAAATCACAGCGAAAAGAGAGCACGCGGCCACAATGACCAGATCATCGATAGCTGCGGATAGCACTCGCCGCTCCAGCGTCGCAGCCTGCAGCGGGATGTCGATACCGGGACGCTTCTCCTCTCCCGCTTGCTGCACTGGCTCAATCGTAATTCCACCCAACGCCGGGAGCGACGGAACTACTTCCGGAGCTTCCAGGATCCGAGGACGATCGATGACCGGATCGGCCAATTCATCAAGAGCGGGCGCAGGAGGCGTCCAGGAACGGGGGAACTCGATTATCTTTGCTGTAACTGGGGTAGCAGCCGACGCAATCGCCGCCTGATTGGCATGTTCCTGAGCGTAGGAACCTGGAGCAGCCTCACCAGCGGAGTGAGTTGTGGCGGCGTTCAACGGTTCCGGCGAAGTGGGAGCGAATTCGTCCAATACCAAAGCGTGGTTTGAGGTCAGAACCGGCGGAAGAGTGGAAGACTCCGTCGTAATGCGAGTTGCATCTTGTGGTTCGAATCGCAACCGCAGCGAGGGATAGCGCGGAGCCCGCGGTTTACGCCGGGACTGATATCGATTCAGGCGCGCTGCTACCTCCTGACGCCAGGTCGACGAATCGTCGGGCGCAGGGTCCAGCTGCGGACTTGCTCCGGAGCCCGCGTTGGTCTGCTGTACAGAGCATGGCGAACCTGTTGAATCCTCCTTGGAAGAGCAGCGGCAGATGTCACCACAAAGCGGACAAGACATGAATCAGATCTCAAAAGAATGTCGAACGCGAGGGCCACCGGATAACCGCGAAGACCACGCCGGAATCTAAACCCTCAACCGGCTTTGCCTCGCAAGGCACGGCCATGCTAAGTTCACCACGACTGCTGCCGCTATAGGCGTCCAGGCGTTTCTTTCGTGCACCTTGGATGATCGCGTTCTAGAACGACCTTGGTCCGATGACTCTTCGCAACAGATTCCTTATCACGGCGGCACTGCTTTGTCACCTGCTTCTCGTCCCGCCATTAGTTACCAGCCAGTTGCCGCCTTCGAATTCTTCTTCTGCCAAGCACGCCAGCGCGGGCGCGGAAAAGCCGGCAACTGTTCCCGCCACGCCTTGCGCGCGCGCGTTTGCGGAGTCTTCCAATAATCGTCCTACGATCTGCGCCATCCAGCAAGAAAGAGATGGCGACGTCTACAAGCTGCACGGCGCAGTCGAAATCTACTATGAGACTTATGTTCTGAAGGCCGACGAAGCCACCTTCAACGCGGATACCAACGAAGCATCCGCCAGCGGGCATTTTTCCCTCGACGGCGGTCCCAACGACGATCACATTCGCGCCGACCACGGCACCTACAACTTCGCTCTGGAGACTGGAAAGTTCTATGCCGTGACCGGAACCACTGGCCTGCGCTTCCGCGCCAACCGCGTGATCCTGACCTCCACCGCCCCCTTTGCCTTCACAGGAAAACTAGTCGAAAAAACCAGCCAAGATCATTACCTGGTATATGACGGCACGATTACGACTTGCGAGTTGCCCCATCCCAACTGGCAGTTCGACGCACGCAAAGTGAGTGTGGACGTAGGAGGCAACGCGAAAATTTATCGCAGCACCTTCGATCTGCATGGCATTCCGATCCTCTGGCTCCCCTACGCCACCCATCCAGTGGAAAAGGAGTCCCGGCAGTCTGGGTTTCTCATGCCATCGGTGGGTCACTCGTCGACCAATGGATATATGGTGGGAGACGCCTACTACTGGGCCATTAATCGCATGATGGATGCGACCGTGGGCGCGGAGTATTTTTCTCTGCGCGGAGGTTCGCAGCGCGGAGAGTTCCGGGTCCGCCCCAGTGAAACTTCTTACGTTGACCTCAACTATTTTGGAGTGATCGATCGCGGCATTGGTACGCCTCCCCTCAAAGAAGGGGGAGAGAATGCGCGTCTGAATGCAGCGGGGAACATCGATGGGTTCCGTGGCGTCGCCAACATCGACTACTTGAGTTCATTTCTCTTTCGTTTAGCCTTCAACGAAGTTTTCAGCCAGGCAGTGTATTCCGAGGTGAAATCGCAGGCATTTCTCTCCAAGTCTACTGATGGCTACAGCGTTAACGGCTTCGCAGAGCGTTACCAGAATTTTTTGAGCACCACACCCGGCCAGGTCATTACCATTTTGCACACGCCGAGTGCCGATTTTTTCGGCGTGGATCACCAGGTATGGCGTTCGCCGCTTTACTGGTCATTTGATGCCTCGGGCACCGGGTTGTCACGCAGCGAGCCCGCCGAGTGTTCGACGGTAGGTTCGGTTCAATCGTGCACGCCGGCTTTCCGGACGGCAAATCTGCTTGGACGGTTCGATCTGAATCCGGAGATTTCACTGCCGATGTTGTTCCGGGGATGGTCTTTGCGTCCGGAGCTGACGCTACATGAAACCTATTACACCCAAAGATTGGTTGGCGAGAGCGGAACCAATCCCGGGCAGGCGGTAAGCGATCCTATCGATCGCCATGCCGTGGAGACGGCGGTGGAATTACGTCCGCCGGCGCTCGAGCGGGTCTTCGACAAGGAATTTCTGGGCAGAAAGTGGAAGCATGTCATCGAACCGCGCGCGGTCTACCGTTTTGTTACTGGGGTCAACAACTTTGCCAATGTCGTAAAGTTCGACGAGCGTGACATCCTGACCGACACTCATGAAGTGGAGTACGGCTTCGTGACGCGGCTGTATGCCAAGCGGATTTCGAATCAGCCCGAGGATTGCAGCAAAATCATGACGGCTCTCACCGTGGGGGGCGCCGCACCGGAATCCACCATCCCCTGGCAGCATACCAATCCGCTGGCAGGTCCCGGCTGTCAACCGGGGCCGCCGGTGCGTGAACTCGTGACCTGGGAACTGGCTCAGAAATACTTCCTCGACCCCACTTTCGGAGGGGCGTTGATTCCGGGGCAACGCAATGTGATCACGACAACGATCGACTTGACTGGAATTGCGTTCCTGACCC